>NZ_JBFUMD010000157.1:0-7501 GCF_054049555.1 Nocardioides sp. P5_C9_2 | reverse complement strand
CGTCGGGAGCGGGCAGCCAGCACTCCGAGGGCGAGGAGGGTGAGCGAGACCAGCGGCAGCCAGAAGCCGAGGGTGTCGAGGAGGCTGTAGAAGTTTTGGGCCTTCGTCACCGCGTCCGAGGTGACGAGCACGAACGAGGTGTCGACCTCGGGGAGCCTCTCGGCCACCGAGTAGCCCGAGTCGACGAGGCGCTTCTTCACCTCGGCGACGATCGGGGCCAGGTTGATCGTGACCTCGTTGCCCTGGGCGCTCACCGCGCCGCCCTGCTCACCGGAGAGCAGGCGCACCACCGCGGTGTGGGCGGTGCGGTTGGCCTGCACCCAGGCCTGGGCGAACTGGTCGCTGGCGACCACCTTGTCCACCGAGGACCGGATGAAGCTCTCGATGCCGTTGTTGAGCGGGACCGAGAGGGCCTGCAGGCCGGCGACCGCACGGGGCGACAGGTCCTGCTGGGCCAGGCCGTCGATCACCTCGGAGGTCAGGGTGGGCACGTCGAGCCTGTCGAGCACCGCGGTGCTGACCTGCTCGGCCACGGCCGCCTGCACCGCCGGGTCGTCCGCCAGGGGCGTCACCGTGGCGACGTACCGGTCGGCGTCGGAGATCTGCCGGTCGGCCCAGACCGCGGTCACCGCCAGGGGGGCGAGGACGCACGCCACGACGATGAGCGTGGCCGATACCGTCGCCCGCCACCGGTGGTGCTCCGCACCACCGGGTGGCGGGACGGACGGCGAGGAGCGCTCCGCCTCCAGCTCGGCGACCCGTCTCCGCAGGATCTGCAGCTCGCTGTCCTCGGACGGGACGCCGGACCCGGTGTCGGTCATGACCGTCGGATGTGCCTCGTCGAGCCTGGCTCAGGCGTTCCAGCCGCGGGCGTCACGCATCTCCTTGCCGTGGACGGTGACGGCCCAGATGACCAGCACGTCCATGACGATCATGATCGTCGACCAGATCGGGTACGCCGACAGGAACGCGATGTTGAGGATGGCACTGCCGAACGCGAACAGCACGCAGACGGCTCGCGCCCACATCTGACCGGCCAGCAACGCGCCGCCAGCCACCGCGAGGAGGATGCCGGCGATCAGGTGCACCCAGCCCCACGTCGTGTAGTCGACGTGGACCACGAGCTCGTTGGGTCCCACGAGGTAGTACTCGTCGCGGAAGAGCCCGACGAGTCCCTGGATGGCGTGCAACGAGCCCAGCAGCATCATCATCATGCTCGCGAAGGCGATCCATCCCACCCACAGGGTCGGGCTCTCCGCCCAGTCCTCGGAGCCCGCACCCGGCGTTGCCTGGGCCGACCTGGAGCGAGTGTGGGACGAGACACCAGCGTTGCGATCAGTCATGGTCAGTCCTTTCAGAAGGTTCCACCAGCGTGATCTCGCGGCACCGCCGCAGCCTCATCCTCCGAGGATGACCGGGGAGCCGGTACGGCGACCGCGGGCGGGTGCGGGATCCAGTCGTAGACCACCCGCGTGCCCAGGAGGAGGTCCTGGAGCGAGCGGTTGGAGCGGCTCCACCCGCACCACAGGAGCCCGATCGGCACGAAGGCACAGATCGCCGCCCGCACCAGGGCGGTCCACAGGCGTGGCCGACGACCGCGCCGATCCACGACGCTCAGTCCCATGACGTGACAGCCGTAGCTGCGGCCCGTCACTGCCCAGCAGACGGTCAGGTAGACCACGGTCACGCCCCAGGCCATGGCCAGGCTGAACAGCAGGTTGGTGGCACGGAACGTGAAGGCCCGCGGGTCGATGAGGAAGAGCAGGCCGTTGAGGCCGAGGTACATCGCCACCAGGACCACGCCGACCACCGCGGCGTCGACGATCGCGGCGATCGAGCGCGTCACCAGACCCGCGTTGCGGCCCTGGAACGCGCGGGCCTCCGCCGGCACGGCGGAGAGCGGCGGCTCGGTCACGTGCCGCCGTCCAGCCTCGGCTCCGGCACGGTGCGGTGACGTCCCCGCAGACGGAGTCGGTCGACGGCCCGCGCGACGGCCTCGTCACCCGAGACGCTCTGCATGCGGACGCCGCGGACGGTGCTGGAGGCGACCGACCCGGTGGAGTCGCGGATGATGCCGGGGAGGTCTATCTCGACGATGACCTTCTCCACGAGCGTCACCAGGTCCAACCGGTCGGTCACCGCGTCGATGTCCAGCCGCGCCGCGACCGCGTCCACGTCCAGCCGTCCGGCCACGGCGTCGACGTCGAGGCCCGCCACGAGGCTGTCCAGGTCGACCACCCGGGCCACCAGGGGGGTCAGGTCCACCCGCGTGCCGATCTCCTCCAGCAACCGCCCCCCTGCCCACTGGGCCACCGCCTCGGCGGCGTGCAGGGCGGTACGTGGCGTGGGGAGGGCGTGGACCGCGGCCCGCGCCAGTCCGAGCATCTCGTCTCCCGCTCTCACAGGCCGAGGATCTTGGCCTTCTGGGCCGCGAACTCGGCGTCGGTCAGGAGGCCCCGGTCCTTGAGGTCGCCGAGGTCGCTGAGCTGCTGGAGCGGGTCGGCCGGCGCCTCCGGTGCCGGAGCGGCCTCGGGCGGCGGGTCGGCGTACTGCTGGTAGGCCTGTTGCTGTTGGGCGGCGGTCTCCGCGTCCCGGTCGGCGAACTTCGCGGCCTGTCGTCGCTGGACGCGCCCGTTGACGGCGCTGGCGGTCCCGGCGATGACTGCGGTGCGGGCCACGCCCCTGAGTAGTCCTGGCATCGTGCTCCTCCTCGTCCTCAGGCCAGCTCGAGCGCGTCGAGGGCCTCGGCCACGTCGGTGGCCGGAATGCGTTGACTGGCGATGACCTGGCCGCCGCTGCCCTGCGCCGCGGCGACGAACGGCGCGGCCCACGAGTTCTCGTAGATGATCAGGGCGGCCACCGTGTCGGGCTCCATGGCTCCGGCGGCCTCCGCCATGTCCGAGTCGCTGATGAGGCCCGATCGGGCGCCGGCGAACCAGCTGAAGCTCCCGACGCCGGAGGCCGGGTCGGTGAGCTCGAGCACCTCGACGGCACCGTCGCCGTCCTTGCTGATGACCGTCAGGTCATAGATCCTCACGGTCCCCTGCTCGACCAGGTCCCTCAGGGCCGGGCCGACCTCCCCGGTGAGCCCGCCGCGCGGGAACTCGAGGAGCAGGAAGTCCACGGGACCGTGGACGTCGGTTGTTGCGGCGGTGGTCACGTTGCCTCCTGGCTGGGCGTCGGCGGTCGACATCAGCCACGAGACTGCTCCGCCCGGACCCCCCCGGCATCATCCCTTTCGGGTGAGATCGCTCCTGAGCAGCAGGACCGCGGCCAGGAGGAACGACAGCGCCCCGAGGGCGGTGCCAGCGTTGGCCACCGCCGTCCTGGTCGAGGAGTCGCCGCCCGGCACGACGTACGCCGCGAGTGCCGCGACGCCGAAGGCGACGCACCCGGCGAGGTTCAGGGCGGCCATCGTCCCGTCCACGGTCGTCGGCGGCGGAGCCAGCAGCCGGCCCGCGACGGCGCCGTAGGCCAGGCATCCCGAGACCAGGAAGCAGATCGACCCGAAGGCATCCGGGCGCCACACCAGCTGGTCGTAGTCCGAGGAGTCCCAGCTCGTGCTGAGTGCCTGGAAGGTCGAGACGTTGAAGAACACGGTGCCCGCCAGCTGCACGCCGCTGCTCCACAGGTCGGTCCCGGTGTGCGTCGAGGCGAGCGTGTCGACGCACTGGACGCTTGCGGCGGCGGTGAAGAACAGTGAGCCGACGAAGAAGACGGCCGCGTCGATGCCCGGTCCGACGAGGTCGACGAACCCGGGGRGGGGGCCGACGAGGAAGCAGGTCGATCCCACGATGAAGAGGGCGGCCGTCCAGCCCTGTCGGGACCACCCCACGCTCGACCTCCGTCACGCTGTTCCCTGCTCTCGCCGCAGTGGACCACGAGGGCGACGGGCGGCTGGTCATCCGCACCGGGTGAGGCGCCCGGAGCGGAGTCGCGGGAAGGGTGGAGGTGGCCGCGACCACGTGGCCGCCCACCGACGCGGGCTCACCAGAAGGGGACACCATGGCTGTGTGGACGAAGCCGGACCAAGCGGCACCGGACCTGACCGTCGTACCGCGCTTCACCCGGGCGGGCATGGTCAACGTCCCGCGTGACCGGCTCCCCGACGAGCCGATGCTGCCCCAGACGGCGTACCAGGTGGTCCTGGACGAGGTKATGCTGGACGGCAACGCACGGTTCAACCTGGCGACCTTCGTGACCACCTGGATGGATGACGAGGCCGACCGGCTCTACGCCGCGACCGTCGACAAGAACATGGTGGACAAGGACGAGTACCCGCAGACCGCCGAGATCGAGGCCCGATGCGTCCGGATGCTCGCGGACCTGTGGCACGCCCCGGACGCCGCCACCAGCGTCGGCACCTCGACCACCGGCAGCTCGGAGGGGTGCATGCTCGCGGGGATGGCACTCAAGCGCCGCTGGCAGACCGCGCGACGGGCGGCCGGTGCCTCGACCGAGCGACCCAACATCATCATGGGCGCCAACGTCCAGGTCGTGTGGGAGAAGTTCGCCAACTACTGGGAGGTCGAGCCGCGCTACGTGCCGCTGGAGGGCGACGTGCTGCACCTCACCGCGGACCACCTGCTGGAGTACGTCGACGAGAACACCATCGGCGTGGTCGCGGTCCTGGGCTCCACCATGGACGGCAGCTACGAGCCGGTGCAGGAGATCTGCGCGGTCCTCGACGACTACGAGAAGAGCACCGGCATCTCTGTCCCGGTGCACGTCGACGCCGCGTCCGGCGGCTTCATCGCCCCCTTCCTGCAGCCCGACCTGGTGTGGGACTTCCGACTGCCCCGCGTGGTCTCCATCCAGGCCTCGGGCCACAAGTTCGGGCTGGTGTACCCCGGTGTCGGCTGGGTGCTGTGGCGCGACACCGAGCACCTCCCCGAGGACCTGGTCTTCCACGTGAACTACCTCGGCGGCGACATGCCGACCTTCGCCCTGAACTTCTCGCGCCCCGGCGCGCAGGTGGTGCTGCAGTACTACCAGTTCCTGCGACTCGGCCGGGAGGGCTACCGCGAGGTCCAGCAGTCCTGCCAGGACGTCGCGCGCCACATCGGTGACGCGCTGCGCGCGATGCCGGAGTACGAGGTCATCACCGACGGCAGTGAGCTGCCCGTGGTGACCTTCATGGTCAGCGACCAGGTCACCAAGTTCGACGTCTTCGACATGTCCCGCAAGCTCCGCGAGCGCGGCTGGCTGGTGCCGGCCTACACGATGCCCCCGAACCGGGAGGACATGGCGGTGCTCCGGGTCGTGGTGCGCAACGGCTTCAGCCACGACATGGCCGAGCTCTTCCTGCGGGACCTGGCCGTCGCGACCGAGTGGATGGACGACCTGTCCGCACCGATGCCGAACGAGGACCAGCCGAGCGGCTTCCACCACTGACCACGGGCAGTCGCCGTCACCCGCGCGGGTGACCCGTGCTGCCAAAGCGCCCCCGTCGATGCCGTTGCTGACCTACCCTCACGACGTCGACCGCTCGGGAGATGGGAGCAGGCCGGTGCCCGCGCAGGACCAGTGGGTCGTTGCCGACCCCTCCTTCGACCGGTACGCCCGTCTCGTCCGGCACACGATCGGGGTGCCCGTGGCGCTCGTGTCGATCGTCGAGACCGCCGACGGAGCGCCCCTCGTCATCGCCGACGCCCGCATCGACCCGAGGCTCCGCGACAACCGTGCGATCGAGGACCTGGACGTCGTCGCCTACGCCGGCTGGCCGCTGCACGACCACGCGGGGCGCGTCATCGGGTCGCTGTGCGCGATCGACGCCGAGCCGCGGGAGTGGACGGCCCACGAGCTCGCGATGCTCGAGGACCTCGCCGCCGCCTGCTCGGCCGAGATCTCCCAGCGCCAGCTCCGGCACCTCGCCGACGAGGGCATCGACTACGCCACCCAGCTGGTGTGGCGGGCCAACGTGCTGCTCAAGCTGAGCCACGCACTCACCGACACTCGCACCGTCACCGATGTCGCGACCGCGCTCGAGGACGTCGCGCGCGAGCATCTCGGCTGCCACCACGCCGTGCTGTGGCTGCACTCTGCCGCCGCCACGCTGGACGCGTTCGGCGAGCTCGGAGAGGACCACGACGAGCGCGGGGACCGCATGCTGCTGGTCGAGAGCAGGCGCGAGTGGGCGCGGGCCCGGCAGTTCATGGACGTGCCGGCCGACTCCACCACCCCGCTCGGAGACGTCTTCCACGCCCGCAAGCCCCTGTTCTTCCCCGGCCCCGACGAGCAGAACCTCGCCTATCCCGCGGTCGGCACCACGAGCGAGACCGGCGTCGCCCGGCTCTTCGAGCCGCTGGGCGTCGAGGGCCGGGTCTTCGGGGTCCTGGGCCTGCTGTGGCCCGAGGACCGGACGTTCAGCGACGACGACGCGGTCACCATCTCGGCGCTGGCGTCGTACACCGCATCGGCCGTCCAGCGGGCCCTGCTCCTGGAGGAGCGCGTCGAGACCGCGCGCATCCTGCAGAGCGCCCTGCTCACCACCCTGCCGGACGTGCCGGGGCTCCAGCTGGCCGCCCGCTACCGCCCGGCCGCCGCCCGCGAGCAGGTGGGCGGCGACTGGTACGACGCCCTGCTGATGGCCGACGGTACGACCGCGCTGGTGATCGGCGACGTGGTCGGCCACGACATGAAGGCGGCCGCCGACATGGGTCAGCTGCGGACCGCGCTGCGAGCCCACCTGCAGGCCGGCGACGGGTCCCCGTCCGCGACCGTCGAGCAGCTCGACCGGTCGCTGGAGTCGCTGGGCATCGACGCCCTCGCGACCCTCGTGGTGGCGCGGGTGGAGGACGGCCGGGTCCGGTGGAGCAACGCCGGTCACCCGCCGCCGCTGCTCATCGACCCCGCGGGCGACGTCCGGTGGCTGGAGACCGAGATCTCGCCGCTCGTCGGACTGGCGCCGGACCTCGCACGTCCCGAGGGCGACGTGGAGCTGCGACCGGGCTCGACCCTGCTCTTCTACACCGACGGCCTGGTCGAGCGCCGCGGCGAGGACATCGACGACGGCCTGGCTCGGCTGGCGCGGTCGGCGAGCGCGCGCCACCGCCTCCCGACGAAGCGACTGGTCGATGCGATCCTCGACGACCTCCTCGTGGGGCAGCTGAAGGACGACGTCGCCCTGCTGGCCGTGCACCTGGTCTGAGCCGGACTCCCGACGGCCGACCGGCGTCGGTGGTGCGTCGTACGCTCGCGGCGTGAGCGACGCGAGGTGGGACCGACGGCCCGTGCGCCGCGTCTCGGCCGGCCCGGACCTGCCGGACCTGACCGACGGGGCCGGCTGGCCGCGCACCGTGCCGGCGGTGGCCCAGCTGCTCTCCGAGGGCCTCGACCTGCCGGCCGGGGTCACCGTGCTGATCGGTGAGAACGGCAGCGGCAAGTCGACGCTCGTCGAGGCGATCGCCATGTCCTACGGGTTGTCCCCCGAGGGCGGCTCCGTCCATGCGCGCCACTCCACGCGGCGTACCGAGTCGGACCTGCACGAGTGGTTGCGGGT
>NZ_JBFUMD010000156.1:0-7514 GCF_054049555.1 Nocardioides sp. P5_C9_2 | reverse complement strand
TCGAGATCAAGGGGACCGCCGACTCCGACACGGCCTCCTACCTCCGCACCGGACACCTGCTCGCGGACTTCGTCGACGACGCCGCTCGCGACGACGTGATYGTGACGTCCTTCGACGACACCGCGCTGGCCGACTTCCACCGGCGCTCCCCCGGCACCGGCCTCGCACCCGGCCGGCAACAGCTGACCGCCTACTTCCTCTACGGCACCCGCCCGATCGAGGGCACGGTCGCCCTCCAGGTGCCCGTCGAGAACTCCRGCATCCGGGTGCTCACCCCCGAGTTCGTCACCCGGGCCCACGCCGGCGGCTACGCCGTCCACGTGTGGTTCAGCGGGACCGCGCCCGACGACGCCGCGACCTACAACGCGATGATCGACGCCTGCGTGGACGGGCTGATGCCGGCCCGGCCCACGCTGCTGGAGAGGATCCTCGTCCAGCGCGGCATCGAGCGCCCGGGCGAGCCGGGGGTGCACCCCTGCGCCTAGACCGTCAGGGGAGGGTCACTCGGCGTCCCCGGCGGGCGTGGACGGCTGGCGGTCCTGCACCCGCACCATCCCGCCGAGCGTCGCGACGTACGCCGTCCCGTCGGGCGCGAGGGTGACGGTGGCGCGGTCGTTGTTCATCAGCAGCCCGGTGCCCGTGCGCACGCCGAACATCGCGCGCCCGGTCCGCACGTCGACCCCCGTGAGGTACCACGCGCTGACGCCCCACSACGTGGGCCGCTTGGTGTAGGCGTAGACCAGGCCCGTCGCGAGCGACACCTGCGGGGCACCCGAGGGCGCCACCAGCTCGCTGGTCCAGCGCACCCGGCACTCCCCGGCCGACCGGTCGGCGGGCACGTCGACCCGGGCCAGGCCTCCCGTGGTCCCGCGGCCCAGCAGGGTGCGCACCGGGCCGGCGTACCCGTGGGTGTTGGCCACCACCACTCCCGCGCCGACGCTGGCCAGCGACGAGTCGGTGGCGCTCGCGTCGTCGTCGAAGACGGCCGCGCGGCAGATCTCGGCACCGGTCGACCGCTCCACCAGCACCACCTGCATGCGCGGCTCGGCGTTGTCGGTGAAGGCCACCACGCCGCCGTCCAGCAGCGTCGGGCCGGTGCCGCTCCCACGGGTCACCTGACCGCTCTTGCGGTCGGTGCCGCGGTCGTACGCCGTGCGCCACTCCACCACCGGGGTGCCGGCGGCGTCCGCGCCCAGGCGGTAGAGCGCGTGCGAGGTGACGACGTAGGTGCCGCCTGTCTCGTCGGTGCTGAAGGGGTGGGTGACCTGCTCGTCGAGGTCGAGCACCTGCACCTGGCCGGAGTCGGGGGCGACGGTGCCCACCAGCCCGTCCCGGGTCGCCCACCAGATCCGGCCCGCCCAGTCGGGGAGCAGCGCGACGACGCAGTCGTCGTCGGGGACCTGCGCCGACAGGTCCCACGTGCGCGCGGTGGTGAGGTCGGGCTCGCCGTCGGCGTCCGCGGTGGAGACCGCCAGGACCCGTCGGTCCGAGGTCGCCACCACCGCCCGGTCGCTCGCGTCGAGGTAGCTCTGGGCGCCGCACCCGTCGTCGTCGCCGTCCTCGGGCTCGGGCAGCCGCTTGGTCGCCAGCGGTCGCATCGAGTCGTGGTCGATGACGTGCAGGGAGCGGCCACCGCGGTCACCGCACAGGCCGACGAGCCGGTCCCGGCTGTCGAGGGTGAGGGTGCCGCAGTGCTCCAGGCCGTACCAGGCGGAGTCCACCTCGGGCTGGAGCCCGACCGGCCCCGCCCAGGGCGAGGCGCCGGTGCTCCACGAATCGTCCAGCGCGGACCCGGCCCCGTTCCGGGCGAGGTGGGGGTTCTGCGGGACGGTGCCGACCTGCAGCGGGCTGGGCTGCGCCGGACGACCGACGTACGCCGGTGCGACGAGGACGCCCGGCGACGGAGGGACGGGCAGCCAGCCGTCGGGCACGACGAGCACGATCCCGGCGACCGCGGCCACCGCGGCGACGCCGATCGCGACCCCGCGGCGCGTCCACCAGAGCCGGTCGAGCACCCACCAGCGGACCCGCGGCACGCACAGGGCGACGAGCACGGCGACCAGCACCCACGGGCCCAGGGCCAGCCAGGCGACGAGCAGGCCGAGGGACACCCCGAGGAGCGGTCGCGTCACCGGCGCTCCCGCGCGTCGTCCCCCTGGTCAGGCATGGCGGCAAGGCTACGGCGAGGGGTCGCCCGATCCGGGCACCCGCGCGCGAGGCGCGGTCCCCCTCAGGCGGACGCGGTCTGGGCGTCCTCGGCCGTGAGCGGCTGCGCGATCGACTCCAGGGACCGCCCCTCGGCCTTGACCCCCAGGACGATCTCGGTGACTCCGCCGATGATCATGAGCGCGGCCCCGATGAAGTAGCCGACCGCGATGCCGGTGATGTCCTTGTCCGCCGTCGCGTTCTCGATCAGCCGGCCGAAGAGCAACGGCCCGCTGATGCCGCCCGCTGCGGTGCCGATGGCGTAGAAGAACGCGATGCACAACGCGCGCGTCTCCATCGGGAACACCTCCGAGGCAGTGAGGTACGCCGCGCTCGCGCCCGCCGAGGCGAAGAAGAAGACCACCGACCCGAACACGGTCAGCGTGACGGCGTTGAGATCGCCCAGCATCGTGCCGGCCACGCCGAGCAGCACCCCGGAGAGGATGTAGGTGCCGGCGATCATCCGCACCCGTCCCCAGGAGTCGAACAGGGGGCCGAGCAGGAGCGCCCCGGCGAAGTTGCACAGCGCGAAGACCGCGAGGTACCAGCCGGTCTGCTTCACGTCGAGGAACGTGGACAGGGTGTCGCCGTAGGTGAAGAAGAAGGCGTTGTAGAGGAACGCCTGGCCGATGAAGAGCGTCAGGCAGAGCACCGAGCGCCGGGGGTAGAGGGTGAACACGGTCCGGGCGATCGTCGGGATGCTGATGGTGGTGCGCTGGCGGATGGTGATCGCGTCGTCGTCGGCCTCGGGCAGGTCGCCGACGTCCTCGCCGACCCGGTGCTCGATGCCCCGGACGATCTCCTCACCCTCGTCCTCGCGGCCGTGGATGAACAACCAGCGCGGGCTCTCGGGCACGTGTCGGCGCACCACCAGGATGYCGACCGCCAGGATGGCACCGAGAGCGAACGCCAGCCGCCAGCCCCACTCTGCGGGGACGATCGTGGGATCGAGCAGCGGGATGGTGAGCAGCGCGCCGCCGGCGGCGCCGATCCAGAAGGAGCCGTTGATGGCCACGTCGACGCGGCCGCGGTACTTCTTGGGGATCAGCTCGTCGATCGCTGAGTTGATGGCGGCGTACTCGCCACCGATCCCCGCCCCGGTGACGAAGCGGGCGGCGAAGTACCACCAGATCGTCATCGAGAAGGCGGTCGCGACGGTGGCCACCGTGTAGACGCCGAGGGTGATCAGGAAGAGCTTCTTGCGGCCCATCCGGTCGGTGAGCTGGCCGAAGAACAACGCGCCGAGGCAGGCCCCGGCGACGTAGATCGCGCCTGCCATGCCGACGTCGGCGCTGCTCATCCCCAGGCCTGTCTTGGCGTCCTTGAGGGCGTCGGACATCGAGCCGACGATGGTGACCTCGAGGCCGTCGAGGATCCACACGGTCCCGAGGCCGATGACCACCATCCAGTGGAACCGCGACCACGGCAGGCGGTCGAGCCTGGCCGGTATGTCGGTCGTGATCGTTCCGGTCTCCACGCCAGCCACGACGAGCCCCTTCCCGCACCGGGAGCGTCCCGGCCCGGACCGGACGCTAGACCTCGTGATCCCGCACCGACCACACCTTCACGGGTGGGTCAGGCGGGGGGCGCCACGGGCTCCTCCGTGGCCGACTCGGAGACCGAGCCGCCGAAGTACATCTGGGCCAGCTCGGGGTCGCCGAGCACGGCGGCGGCCGGTCGCTGGGTGATGACGCGCCCGCTCTCCATGACGATGCCGTCGGTGGCCATCCGCATCCCGAACCGCACGTTCTGCTCGACCAGCAGGATCGTCTTGCCGCTGTCGGAGAGCAGCATCACCGAGTCGTAGAGCACCTGCAGCGACTTGGGGTCCAGCCCCAGCGACGGCTCGTCGAGGAGCAGCAGCACCGGGTCGAGCATGAGGGACCGGGCGAACTCCACCATCCGGCGCTGGCCGCCCGACAGGTTGCCGGCGTTGTCGTGGGAGCGGTCGGCCACGATCGGGAACATGTCGGCGACCTGCGCGTAGCGCTGCTTCACCAGTGCCTTGTCGCGCCGGATGATGTAGGCGCCGAGGAGCACGTTCTCCTTGACCGACATCGACGGGAACAGCGCGTTGGACTGCGGCACCTGCGAGATGCCGAGCTCGAGGATCTCGGCCGCCGAGGACGTGTGGATCGCCCGGCCGTCGAGGTGGACCTCGCCGAGGCGCGGCGTGAGCAGCCCGCTCACCGTCTTGAGCACCGTGGACTTGCCGGCGCCGTTGGGCCCGACGATGCACGCGACCGAGCCTTTGGCCACCGTGATGTCGACGCCCTGGAGGACGTCGCCGCCGCCGTAGCCGGCCACGATCCCCTGCATCCGCAACATCGGCTCCTGCCGCTCGCTCGCCTCGTTCATCGGCGGGCCTCCTCGATGTGGAAGTCCTCGCCGAGGTAGGCGTCGATCACGGCGGGGTCGTTCTTGATCTGGTCGGGGGTGCCCGAGGCCATGGTCCGCCCGCGGCCCAGGACGTGGACGGGATCGCACAGGCCCAGGACGAAGGGCATGTTGTGCTCCACGATGAGGAACGTCTTCCCGTAGGAGTTGAGCTCGCGGATCATCTCCCCCATCCGGTCGATCAGGACGGGGTTGATGCCGCCGGCCGGCTCGTCGAGAAGGATCAGCTTGGGGTCGAGCATCAGGACCTGGGCGAGCTCGACCAGCTTCTGCTGGCCGTAGGACAGCGCCTGCGCCTTCTGGTCGCGGAAGGCGCGCATCCCGACGAACTCCAGCAGCTCCTCCGCGGCACGGGCCTCGCTGCCGCTCACGGCGATCTTGCCGAGCCCGCCGAGGGAGAAGGACGACTGGGCGGCGACGACGTTCTCCAGCACGGTCATCTCGCGGAAGAGCCGGGTGATCTGGAACGTCCGGCCCAGCCCGCGGTGGGCCCGCTGCCAGGACCGCATCCCGTCGATGCGCTCGCCGGCCAGCCGGATCTCGCCGGCGTCGGCCCGGATGGTGTCGTCGATCAGGTTGAACAGCGTCGTCTTGCCCGAGCCGTTGGGCCCGATCAGCCCGGTGATGGAACCCTCCGGGACGACCAGGCTGGCGCCGTCGACGGCCTTGACGCCGCCGAAGTGCTTGACCAGACCGGCGACCTCCAGCAGCGGCCGGTCGGGCAGCTCGCTGCGGTCGACGACCGAGACGCGGTCGGTGAGGGAGGCGAGGCTGCCGCCGGTGCCGATGCGGGCGCCGACGAGACCGGCCTTGCCGTGGGTACGACGCCAGCTCAGCGCCGACTCGATCGCGGGCAGGATGCCCCGCGGCAGGAAGATCACGACCAGCACCAGCAGCCCGCCGAAGAGGAAGAGCCGGGCGTTGCCGCCGCCGAAGCTGTTGTTGGCGATCTCGTTGAGCGGCTCGATGAGGAACGCGCCCAGCACCGGGCCCCACAGGGTGGCCTTGCCGCCGATGAGCATCGAGAGCACCAGCTGGACGCTGATGAGAATGCTGAACATCCCCCGCGGGTCGATGAAGGTCAGGTAGTAGCCGTAGATCGCGCCCGCCATGCCCACGAAGACGGCGCTGGCCATGAAGGCGATGATCTTCTCCACCGGCAGGTTGATGCCGATGGTCGCGGCCTTGGTCTCGTCCTCGCGGATGGCGATCAGGCCCATGCCGAGCTTGCTGCGCCGGATCCACCAGGTCATCAGCAGCTGCAGCGCCAGCACCGCGACCAGGGCGTAGTAGAAGGGCAGGTTGATGATGTCGCGGTCCCAGTCGGGCAGCGGCATGGTCAGCCCCGCGGTGCCGTTGGTGACCGAGGTCCAGTTGACGGCGAAGACCTGCACCAGGAACAGGAACGCGACGGTGATGATGACGAACGCCGGACCGGACGAGCGCAGCGACACCAGTCCCAGCACCAGGGCGACCAGCGCGGCCACCACGCCGGCGACCGGGACCCACAGCCAGATGGAGACGTCGGGGTTGCGGGCGGCCAGCACGCCGATGGTGTAGCCGCCGAGGCCGATGAAGGCGCCCTGGCCCAGCGAGATGTAGCCGGCGAAGCCGGAGATGATGTTGAGCCCGCTGGCGCCGATCGCGAAGACCAGCGACAGGATGATCATGTTCTGGTAGTAGAGATCCTCGGTGAGCAGGGGGTAGGCGACCAGCGCGATCGCGGCCGCGAGGGCGACCGCCCGGCCCAGCCAGATCGGCTGGGTCCACGCCCGCCCGGCCGCCGGGGCGACCGGAGCGGTGTCGGGGGTGGTCTCGGGGGTGGGGGCAGGACGGCTGCTCATGCGGCGACGGCGTCCTCTCGGAGTCGGGTCCCGAGCAGGCCCTGGGGGCGGATGAGCAGGACGGCGAACACGATGGCGTAGGGCACGGCGGTCGCCCACGAGGGCGAGACGTACGTCGAGGTGAAGGTCTCGGCCAGCCCGAACAGGAGGGCGCCCAGCACCGCCCCGTTGAGGCTGCCGAGCCCGCCGAGCACGACGATGGCCAGCAGCCGGGCGATCCACTGGTAGTGCGAGCCGGGGACGAACGGGTAGAGCACGCCGGTGATCGCGCCGCCGGCGCCGGCGGCGGCGATGCCGATCGCGAAGACCAGCGCCGCCACCGAGGCGGTGCGGATCCCGACCAGCTGGGCCGACGACGGGTTGCTCGCCGCCGCCCGGATGGCGCGTCCCAGCCAGGTGCGGGTGAGCACCACCCACAGCAGGACCAGCACCACGACGGCGATCAGGCCGCCGTACACCTGGGCCTTGGGCAGGAAGACCCCGCCCACGGTGAACGACTCGTCGGCGTACGCCGGCCGGATGGCGGTGGAGTTGTTCCCCCAGATCTCGCCCATCGCCCCCTCCAGCACCAGCGCCAGCCCGAAGGTCAGCAGCACGGTGGAGGCCATGGGAGCGGACCTGATGGGCGAGACGACGATCTTGTAGGTCGCCCAGCCGATCGCGAACACCACGGGGGTGGTGATCACGATGGCCAGGAGGGGATCGATGCCCACCACGTCCCACAGGGTGTAGGTGATGAACGACGCCAGGACCAGGAAGGCCCCGTGCGCGATGTTGATCACCTTCATCACCCCGAAGATCAGGGTCAGCCCGCTGGCTGCGAGGGCGTAGACGCCGCCCAGCAGCAGCCCGAGGGCGAGACTCTGGAGGAACACGGTCATCAGCCGGCGCCTCCCGGCTGCCAGTTCTGCTCGATCTCAGCGGTGGCGGCGTCCTCGGGGAGCACGATCTGCGGGGCGCCGTCCTGCCACTGACCGATCAGGAAGTCGCCCTGCGGGGCACCGGTCTCGTCCCACGACAGCGGGCCGAGGATGGTCTCCACCTCGTTGTCGTGCAGCCCGTGCAGCC
>NZ_JBFUMD010000155.1:0-7519 GCF_054049555.1 Nocardioides sp. P5_C9_2 | reverse complement strand
CAGCTGGGCGACGGGACGACGACGCGGCGCACGACCCCGGTCCGCGTCGGCTCCCTGACCGACGTGGTCGGCATCGCCGGAGGACGCGACCACGGCCTCGCCCTGCGCGGTGACGGCACGGTCTGGGCATGGGGCTCCAACGACTACGGGCAGATCGGCGACGGCACCCTCACCGACCGGACGTCGCCCGTCCAGGTCCAGCTCCCGGGCGGCGCCCGACAGGTGATCGCCGGGGCACACCACTCCTAYGCCCTGCGCACCGACGGCACCGTCGCCGCCTGGGGTCGCAACTACCGCGCCAACCTCGGTGACGGCACCACGACCAACCGGACGCGTCCCGTGAGCGTCCGCAACCTCTCCTCGGTCACCATGATCGGCTCCGGTCGCGACACCGGGATGGCCGTGCTCGCGGACGGTCGGCTGATGAGCTGGGGCTCCAACTCCGCCGGCCAGATCGGTGACGGGACGACCGTCAACCGCTCCACCGCGGTGCTCGTCCCCGGGGTGTCGGGCGCGGCACTCGCCGGTGGCGGCGGTCAGGAGTACGCCGTGGTCGTGGTGGCCCCGACGACCCCACCTCCCACCACTGATCCCGTCGCCGCGTTCACGTCCACCTGCACCGGCACGTCCTGCACCTTCGACGCCGGCGGCTCGCGGGATCCCGACGGCGGCGCCCTGGTCGGCTTCGCCTGGACGTTCGGCGACGGGGAGTCCGCCTCCGGCCCCGGCTCGACCACCCCGCACGTCTTCGCCGCGTCGGGCACCTACACGGTGACCCTGACCGTCACCGACGACGAGGGGGCCACCGCGTCCGTCTCTCGCCAGGTCCTCGTCCAGGACCAGCCGCCGCCGACGGACGGACCGCAGTGGCGCGCCACCGGCTCGTCGGACTCCAACTCGGCACGACCGGCCGTGACCGTGCCCGGTTCCGTGCAGTCGACGGACCGGCTGGTGCTGTTCGTGACCGCCAATCGGGCCGCGACCCTCACGACGCCCGCGGGCTGGACCGTCGCGGGCACCGTGTCGGACAGCACCGATGCCCGGTCCTGGGTGCTGACCCGGACTGCCGGTCCGGGTCTGGCCGGCACCAACCTCCAGCTGACCCTGGACGCCCTGTCGAAGACGAGCCTCGTGCTGCTGGCCTACAGCGGCGCCGGCGCACCGTCGGCCGTGACCAGCAGGGCCGAGCCCGGGAGCTCGGCCACCCACACGGCACCCGCAGCGACGGTGGTGACGGACGCGTCCCGGGTGGTGAGGTACTACGTCGACAAGGCCAGCGACGTCCACACCTGGACGCTGCCGTCCGTGCTGACCGCACGCGCGACCACGACCGGCAGCGGCGGCGGTCTGCTGGTGGCGGCCGCGGGCGACGAGGCCTGGCCGAGCGCCGGGACGGCTCCGGCGCTCGCCGCGACCTCGTCGCTCGTCTCGGGCAAGGCCATCGGCTGGACGCTGGTGCTCCCTCCGGCCTGACCTCGTGCCGGGGGGGYCAGGAGGTCCGGGTCAGGAGTTGAAGCGCTGCTGCGTCTTCTCGAGACCGTCGGTCAGCAGCGACTCGACCGCGTCGGCGGCGTCCATGACCTGGAAGGGGAGGTCCTTGCGCTCGGCGGCCGAGTAGTTGGACAGGACGAAGTCGGCGACGTCCTGCCGTCCGGGCGGGCGCCCGATCCCGCAGCGGACGCGGTGGAAGTCGCCGGTCCCGAGGCTCGACCGCATCGAGCGCAGACCGTTGTGGCCGTTGTCGCCGCCACCGAGCTTGGTGCGCAGCGTCCCGAAGGGGATGTCGAGCTCGTCGTGGATCGCCACGATCCGCTCGGGCGGCACCTTGTAGAACGTGGCCAGGGCCTTGACCGGCCCGCCGGTCTCGTTCATGTAGCAGCGCGGTCGCGCGAGCACCACGCGGGGACCGGGGATGCCGGGCGGCGTCAGGCGGCCCTCGACCACGTCGGCACGACCGCTCTTGTGGGACCGGAAGGGCGACCCCATCCGGTCGGCCAGCTCGTCGGTGACGAGGTAGCCCACGTTGTGGCGGTGGCCCGAGTACGTCGGTCCCGGGTTGCCCAGGCCGACCACCAGCCAGACGTCGTCGCTCATGTGCCCATCCTCCCAGCCGCTCTCCGGCCGTCGCGCGCCGGACCACCAGGCCCTGCAACACGCTGAAATGGCGGACGCCGCACCGGGAAGCCCGGTGCGGCGCAGCCTGTGGTGCGACGAGGTCACTCGGCGGAGCTGCCCTCCGGGGCGTCGCCGGACTCGCGGGCGCCGTCCTCGGCCGCGGCCTCGGTCTGGGCCTCGGCGATCTCGGCGTCCGAGACGTCGTGCTCGATGCCCAGGTCGCCCTCGGCCTCGGCGAGCTCGGCCTCCAGCGCCTCCGCGGAGATCTGCTGGGTGACGTTGACGATGAGGAGCTCCCCGTCCGCGAGCAGCGTGGTGCCCTGCGGGAGGGTGATCTCGCTCGCGTGGATCTGGGTGCCGACCGGGGCGCCCTCGACGGAGACCTCGAAGAACTCGGGGATGTGCGTGGCCTCGGCCTCGACGGAGATGACGGCGTTCTCGGTGACGACCAGGGTGTCGGGGGCGGCGTCGCCGACCACGTGGATCGGGACGTCGACGGTGACCTTCTCACCGCGGCGGACGGCCACGAAGTCGATGTGCTCGATCACGCGACGGATCGGGTCGACCTGGACCTCCTTGGCCAGGGCGAGCTGCTCGCTGCCCTCGACCTCGAGCTCCAGCAGCGCGTTGGAGCCGCCGTGCTTGAGCGCCATCATCGTCTGGTGGCCCGGCAGGGTCACGTGCACGGGCTCGTTGCCGTGGCCGTAGATGACGGCGGGGATCTTGTCCGCGCGACGGATGCGACGGGCGGCACCCTTGCCGAACTCGGTACGGGTCTCGGCGGTGATCTTCTCGGCAGCCATGCTCTTCTCCTCAGTACGTGGAATGTGGGGACCCCGGAGAAAGCAGAACGCCGCGCGTCCGACAGTCGGCGCGCGGCGTTGAGGTCCACGCTGCCCTGTCGATCACGGAGTCGAGCTCCCTCGCCGAGGCAACTTCCCAAGCCTACGACCGGGCGCCGGGTCTGGTCGAATCGCCGCCTCAGATCCGGTCGAGCGTGGCACCGCTCCGGCTCAGCCGCTCGAGCACCTGGATCGAGGCCAGGCCGACGACGACGTACGTCGTGCCGACGAGCAGCTCCGTGCCGACCAGTCCCTGCACGGCACCCCAGCTCGCTCCGTCGGCCAGCGCGCGGGTCGCCTCGATCGCGTGCGTCAGGGGCAGGCAGCGTCCGACGGCCGCCATCCAGGACGGCAGGTCRTCGAGGGCGACGTTGGTGCCGGTGAAGATCAACAGCACCAGGAAGAGCACGTTGCCCAGCGTGGCCCCCTCGCGGTAGACGAGGTTGAGGGCACCCATCACCAGGCCGAGGCCGGTCGAGGACAGCGACCCGACGGCGACCACGAGCGCGATCGCCGGCCACGCGCCGCCGGGGACGTCGGTGTCGAGGAGCAGGGAGCCCACGACGACACCGAACATGGCGACTCCCCAGCCGTTCGCGATCACCGGCATGGCCCGGCCGAGGAACAGCGGCACTCGTCGCGCCGGCGTCGCCAGCACCAGCCCCAGCGTCTGGGAGTACCGCTCCCCGGCGATCGTCGAGCTCATCGCGAACAGGCACGGGATGGCGGCGTAGTTGAGGGCGTTGCCGATCACGTAGAACTCGTCGTCGGCCACGCCGGCACTGCGCCCGATGAAGGCGAAGAGCAGGATCTGGCAGATCGGCGAGACCAGAAGGGCGGGGATGAAGATCCACGGGTTCATCCAGCCGAACATCGCCCGGTAGCTCATCAGGCCGCCGATGAAGAAGATGCGCAGGCTCACCATGCGTGCCCCCTCACGTCAGTGCCAGCGTCGCGTCGCGGCGGGCGGAGTCGATCAGGCGTACGCCGAGCCAGGCGGCCAGCGCGGCGTACCCGAGACCGACGAGACCGCAGACGGCGAGGTCGAGCCACGGGCTCTCTCCTGCCGCGGCGGCGCGCATCCCCTGCACGGCCCAGGTCGGGGCGAGGATCCACGACAGCGGCCGCAGGGCGTCGGGGAGCATGTCGAGGGGGATGACGAAGCCGCACAGCAGCCAGCCGGGGTACTCCAGGGCGGCGCCCAGTGCCCACGACGTGCGGTAGCGGACCGCGGTCACCGACAGCAGGAAGCCGAACAGCGCGATGGTGATGGTGGCCATCAGGATGCTCAGGATGAACAGCGGCCAGTCGGCGACGTGGAGGCGCACGTCGAAGAGCCACCAGTTCCACAGCACGGTGGCGACCACGCTGTAGAGGCCGATCGTGGCCATCGCGAAGGTGATCGGCAGCAGCACCAGGGAGAACCGGGTCGGCGCCGCCACCACGAGCTCGAGGGTGCCGGCCCACCGCTCACGTTGGACCAGGGTGCTGGCACTGACGGTCTGGGAGGTCCAGATGCCCATCGCCGCGGCCCCGATCCCGGCGTAGAGCATCGCCTCCGGATCCCCCTGCACCTGGTAGACGAGCAGCGCCGCGGTGGCGAACATCAACGGGAAGACCACCGCGAGGAACCCCTCGAACGGTGAGAAGAGCAGGATCTTGAGCTGGAGCCAGTAGCAGACGGCCAGCTGCCGGAGGCGGATCACACCCCGGCCCGGGTGACGAGCTCGACGTAGGCGTCCTCGAGCGTGGGGTCGCGGTGACTGACCCGCCCGACGCGGGTGTCGTCGAGACCGGCCAGGACGGGGTGGGTCACCTCGGCACCCGGCTCGCACGCCACCACGACGACCCGGAGCTGGCCCCGGTCCTCGACCGCGACGGAACGCACGCCCGGCACGGTCCGCAGGCGGTCGAGGACCTCGTCGCGGACGCCGTACGTCTCCACCTCAAGCACCCGACCCGAGCTCACCAGCCGCTTCAKCTCGTCGGGGGTCCCCTCGGCCACGATCTCTCCGGAGCGGATCACCGCGATCCGGTCGCACAGCTCGTCGGCCTCGAACATGTAGTGGGTGGTGAGCAGCACGGTCTTGCCCTGCTCGCGCAGCCCGGCGATGGTCGCGCGCAGCTCCCGGGCGCCGACCGGGTCGATGCCGATGGACGGCTCGTCGAGGAAGAAGACGTCCGGGTCGTGCAGCAGCCCCCGGGCGATGTGCAGCCGCTGGCGCATGCCACGCGAGTAGCCCTCGACCTTCTCCCCCTCGCGACCGGTCAGGCCCACCAGCTCGAGGAGGGACCCGATGCGCGCCCGCTGCTCGCGCGGCGGGACGCCGTACAGCTCGGAGAAGTAGCGCAGGTTGTCGAGGCCGGTGAGGCGCTCGTAGAGGCCACGGTCGCCGCCGAAGACGTAGCCGATGCGACTGCGCACCTCACGCACGTCGGACACCACGTCGCGGCCCAGCACCGACGCGCTGCCCGAGGTGGGGATCAGCAGGGTGATGAGCATCTTGATGGTGGTCGTCTTGCCCGCCCCGTTGGGGCCGAGCAGGCCGAACAGCTCGCCGGGCGCGATCTCGAAGCTGACCCCCTTGACCGCCTCGACCGTCGTACGGGTCGGACGCAGGACGCCCTGCTTGGTCTTGAACGTGCGGCGCAGGTCGCGCGCCTCGACGGCGAGAGTCACCCGCCCGACCCTAGACGGGCGGGCCGGTCAACGGGTGCTACGCGTGGCCGTCGAACATGGAGGTGACGGAGCCGTCCTCGAAGACCTCCTTGATCGCCCGCGAGATCAGCGGCGCGATCGACAGGGTGGTCAGCTTGTCGAACTGCTTGTCCGCGGCGACCGGGAGCGTGTTGGTGACCACGATCTCGGTGGCCGAGCAGTTCTTGAGGCGGTCGACGGCGGGGTCGGAGAGGATCGCGTGGGTGGCGGCGATGATGACGCCCGCGGCGCCCTCCTCGATGCACGCCTCGGCGGCCTTCACGATGGTGCCGCCGGTGTCGATCATGTCGTCGGTCAGGACGCAGATGCGGCCCTTGACCTCACCCACGACCCGGTTGGCCACGGTCTCGTTGGGGCGGTCGGTACGACGCGTCTTGTGGATGAAGGCCAGCGGGGCGCCGCCGAGGCGGGCCGACCAGCGCTCGGCGACCTTGATCCGGCCGGCGTCGGGCGAGACCACGGCGAGCGGCTGGTCGCCGTACTTGTCACGCACGTGGTCGGCGAGGATCGGCAGCGCCATCAGGTGGTCGACGGGGCCGTCGAAGAAGCCCTGGATCTGGTCGGCGTGCAGGTCGACGGTGATGAGCCGGTCGGCGCCGGCGGTCTTGAAGAGGTCGGCGATCAGCCGCGCCGAGATCGGCTCGCGACCGCGGTGCTTCTTGTCCTGGCGGCCGTAGCCGTAGAACGGCATGACCACGGTGATCCGCTTCGCGGAGGCCCGCTTCAGCGCGTCGACCATGAGCAGGTGCTCCATGATCCACTCGTTGATCGGCGAGGTGTGGCTCTGGATGACGAACGCGTCGCACCCGCGCACCGACTCCTCGTAGCGGACATAGATCTCGCCGTTGGCGAACTCGTACGCCGACTGCGGCACCAGGGCCGTGTCGAGCGTGTCGGCCACCTCGGCCGCCAGCGTCGGGTGGGCCCGACCGCTGAAGACCATCAGGTTCTTCTCGGTCGTCTTCTTCAGTCCGGTCACCGGCTGCGACTCCTCGATCGGGGGTGGGGCGTCGACCTCAGGATTGTGACCCACCGACGCCGTCTGGCCCAACCCCGGGGTCCACCTGCCGTTCACCTGTGACGGATCCCTCGTTCGCCTGCGCGGCCGCCTCCGCCTGGGCGGTGCCGGGGCGCCGGGACTGCGCCCACCCCTCGAGGTTGCGCTGCGGGCCGCTGCTGACCGCGAGGGCACCGGGCGGGACGTCGCGGCGTACGACGGTGCCCCCTGCGGTGCCCGCCCCGTCGCCGATGACCACGGGTGCGACGAAGGTGTTGTTGGAGCCCGTCTTGGCGTGCCGCCCGATGACGGTGCGGTGCTTGGCGACGCCGTCGTAGTTGGCGAAGATCGTGCCGGCCCCGATGTTGGTGCCCTCCCCGATCTCGGCGTCGCCGACGTAGGAGAGGTGCGGGACCTTGGCGCCGTCGCGGATCTGGCTGTTCTTGGTCTCGACGAAGGTGCCGATCTTGCCCGCGACGCCGAGCTGGGTGCCGGGGCGGAGGTAGGCGAACGGGCCGACGGTCGCTCGGTCGCCGACGACGGCGAGCTCGGCGTGCGTGCGAACGACGCGGGCGCCGGCGCCGATCTCGCAGTCCTTGAGCGTCGTGTCCGGGCCGACGACGGCGTCCTCGGCGACGATCGTGGCGCCGAGGAGCTGGGTGCCGGGCAGGATCGTGACGTCCTGGGAGAGCCGTACGTCGGCGTCGATCCAGGTCGTCGCGGGGTCCATGACCGTCACGCCGTCGCGCATCCACTGCGTGACGATGCGCCGGTTGAGCTCCCGGCCGAGGTCGGCGAGCTGGGCGCGGTCGTTGGCGCCCTCGGTCTGCATGACGTCCTCGATGG
>NZ_JBFUMD010000154.1:0-7529 GCF_054049555.1 Nocardioides sp. P5_C9_2 | reverse complement strand
GGGGAGTACGGCGCGTGGGTCCCTGGCGAGCGGACCGACGCCTACCGGGTCGGCGGCGAGGTGGCGCTGTTCGACGACGAGGGCGGGTCCCGGGTCTCCGGCGAGGACTTCGCGGCCGCCATCGTCGACGAGATCGAGAAGCCGGCGCACCACCGGGCGCACATCGGCGTCGTCAGCTGACCCTGTCCGGCTGACCCTGGCGGCGCCGGGGGTTACACGCCGCGGTTGCGGCGTCGTACGGCGCGCAGCGGGCGACCGCCGAGGTAGGAGCGCCGGGAGTCGACGAGGAACCCCTGGCGCAGTGCCTCGCGACCGATGAGCATCCGGAAGCCCATCTCGTCACGACTGCTGAGCGTGACCTCGGCGGTGACGGTCCGGTCGTGCAGGCGCACGTCCATCAGCACGACGTACCGCTCCTCGGAGTGGCCCGACGAGCTGCGCACCACGCGCTTGTCGTGCACCGGGCACTCGTGCTGGACGGCGTCATCCTCGGACCGCTGCCACGGCCGGAGGGAGAACCGCACCCACGGCCGGCCGTCGCGGGAGAACTCCTCGACGCCGAAGGCGTGCACCGACGACGAGCGCGCCCCGGTGTCCAGCTTCGCCTTGATCCACTCCACCCGGGCGTCGGGAAGGGTGACCCACTCGCGCCAGCCGGCGACGATGGTTGGATGGGGATCGGCCACGCCCCCCATCCAATCAGGCACCCGTCCCATTCAGGCCCCCATCCCCATCAGGTGGAAGAGTGAAGCTCGCGATCCTGTCCCGCGCCCCCCGGGCGTACAGCACCCAGCGCCTGCGCACGGCCGCCCTCGACCGCGGCCACGAGGTCAAGGTCCTCAACACCCTGCGCTTCGGCATCGACCTGTCGGGCAAGGAGCCGGACCTGCAGTTCCGGGGCAAGCAGCTGTCCGACTACGACGCGGTCCTGCCGCGCATCGGCAACTCGATCACCTACTTCGGCACCGCCGTGGTCCGCCAGTTCGAGCAGATGGACGTCTACACGCCCAACACGGCGTACGGCATCTCCAACTCGCGCGACAAGCTGCGCGCGACGCAGATCCTCTCCAAGCACGGGATCGCGATGCCGGCGACGACCTTCGTGCGCGACCGTGCCGACGTGATCCCGGCGATCGAGCGGGTGGGCGGCGCGCCGGTCGTCATCAAGCTGCTGGAGGGCACCCAGGGCATCGGGGTGATCCTCGCCCCGGACATCAAGGTCGCCGAGGCGATCATCGAGACGCTGCAGAGCACCAAGCAGAACGTCCTCATCCAGCGTTTCGTCAAGGAGAGCAAGGGCCGCGACATCCGCGCCCTCGTCGTGGGCGACCGCGTCGTGGCGGCGATGCGACGGGTGGCGCAGGGCGACGAGTTCCGCTCCAACGTGCACCGCGGCGGCTCGGTCGAGCCGGTCGAGCTCGACCCGGCCTTCGAGGAGGCGGCCGTCCGCTCCGCCCAGATCATGGGCCTCAAGGTCGCCGGCGTGGACATGCTCGAGGGCAACGACGGCCCGCAGGTGATGGAGGTCAACTCCTCGCCCGGGCTCGAGGGGATCGAGACGGCGACCAAGCTCGACGTGGCCGGCGCGATCATCGACTACATCGACAACCAGGTCGCCTTCCCGCAGATCGACGTGCGCCAGCGCCTCAGCGTCTCCACCGGGTACGGCGTCGCGGAGCTGCTCGTGCACGGCGACGCCGACATCGTGGGCAAGTCGCTCGAGGAGTCGGGCCTGCGGGAGAAGGACATCTCGGTGCTGACCCTGCACCGGGGCACGGCGGTGATCCCCAACCCCCGCGGCAGCCACGTGCTCGAGCCGGAGGACCGGCTGCTGTGCTTCGGCCGGCTGGAGGAGATGCGCTCGATGATCCCCGAGCGTCGCAAGCGCCGGCAGAAGGTCAAGAAGCTCCCCAAGCACCCGATCCACGAGCAGGAGTGAGCGCCACGCGGCTCCCGAGTCAGTAGCCGCCCTCGGGCGGCACCATCTCGCCGCGGACCCCGAGCAGCCGCACCGGCCGCGCGTCGTCGAGCGCGAGGTAGAGCTCGTGGGCGGTGGACGCGAGGACGTCGACGTCGTACGTCGGGACGGCCAGCTTGCGCACCTTGGTTGACGTGAAGAACGGCGCCACCCGGACCTTGAGGTGCACCCGCATCGCCGGACGCTCCTCGCGTCGCAGGTCTGCCACGACCTGCTCGGCGAGCACCCGCAGCGCGTCGGGGACCTCGGCGGGGGTCAGGTCCTGCTGGTAGGTCGTCTCGTGGCCGTGCGCGCGGGCCACCCACGGGGTGTCGTCCGGCCAGGCCCGCCCGCCGCCGCGGCCGAGGCGTCCGACGTACGGCCCGTTGGTGGGGCCGAGCTCGGCCACCAGCACCTCGTCGGGCGTGCTCGCGAGCTCGGCCACCGTCTCGATCCCGAGTCCGGTGAGCCGCGCCGCCGTCCGCGGGCCGACGCCCCACAGCGCGGTCGTGGGGCGCTCGCCCATCACCTCGAGCCAGGTGTCGCGGGTGAGCCGGAAGGTGCCCCGGGGCTTGCCGAAGTCGGTCGCGATCTTGGCCCGCACCAGGGTGTCGCCGATGCCGACCGAGCACCACAGTCCGGTGGCGTCGAGGACGGCCTGCTGGACCTGTCGGGCGGTCGCCTCAGGGTCGTCGGTGTGGACGCCGACGAAGGCCTCGTCCCAGCCCAGCACCTCCACGACGGTGTCCGGGAGGTCCTTCAGGGTCTGCATCACCCGCTCCGACGCGGCCTCGTAGACGGCCCGGTCGACGGGCAGCAGCACGGCCTCCGGGCTCCGGCGCACGGCGACGCGCAGCGGCATCCCGGACCGCACCCCGTGCTCGCGGGCCTCGTACGACGCGGTGGAGACGACCGCCCGCTCCGTGGGGTCACCGCGTCCGCCCACGATCACCGGCAGCCCCACCAGCTCGGGCCGGCGCAGCAGCTCCACGGCGACGAGGAACTGGTCCATGTCCACGTGCAGCACCCAGCGCGACGGCTCGGCGGGGTTCGTGGTCACCTCCCCATCATGGCCGGGACCGGGGGCGCGGCCGGATCAGGACGCGGGGCCCTCCCACCACGGGTCGGTGATCTCCCGCAGCTCGGCGAGCAGGGCTTGCAGCTCGCGGTAGCGCTCCGCGCCGAGGTGGCGCGACCACTCGCGGGCGATCCGGCGCTCGACCGTGCGGGCCTCCCGCTGCGCGGCCCGGCCCCGGTCGCTGAGGCAGACGAGCCGGGCGCGGGCGTCGGTCGGGTCGGGGCGCCGCTCCACGTACCCGGCGCGCTCCAGCTGGTCGACGAGGTAGCCGGCCGTCTGCTTCGTGACCTGCGCGGCCTCGGCGAGCTCGGTCAGCCGGGAGCCCCGGTCCCCGAGGCGCGCGGCGATGCGGCCCTGGGCGAGGGTGATGTCGTCGTACCCGTGCTCCCACAGGTGCTCGACCACCCGCTTCTCGACGTGCCGCTGCGCGACGAACATCAGCACCGCGGGGTGCGGCTCGGCCATGGGAACCTCCTTGACAAGATGGTCAGTCTATCTGACCATTGATTGGTCAGGGAGACTGACGACTGGAGGACCGCGATGGAGCGCGACGAGGTCTGGCGACACACGACGGGCGCGCGGGTGGCCCTGCGCGAGGTCCTCCGCGACCTGTCGCCGCAGGAGTGGGAGCACCCGTCGCTCTGCGACGGATGGCGGGTGCGGGACACCGCCGCCCACCTCATCTCGGGGCCGCAGATGCGGGCCTCCAACACGGTGCGCGCGATGTCGGGTGTGTGGCGCGGCTACAACGGCGCGATCCTCCACGACGGGCTGCGGCGCGGCAGGGCGCCCGTCGCCGAGATCCTCGCCCAGTACGACGAGTGGGCCGAGGTCCCCCGGGGGCCGCTCACCGTCACCCACGTGGAGCCGCTGATCGACGCGCTGGTGCACGGCCAGGACGTCGTGCGCCCGCTCGGACGCACGATCGTGGTGTCGCCCGAGGCGGCCGCCGTCGCTGCCGACCGGGTGTGCGCGATGCCGTGGTTCTTCGGCACCCGCACGCTCCTGGCCGGGGTGCGGATGGTCGCCACCGACACCGACTGGGYGCGTGGCTCCGGTCGCGAGGTGCGGGCGCCGATGCTCGACCTGCTGATGATGAGTGCGGGTCGTCCCGGGCCGGGGGACGGCACGCGCTGACCCGATCGGCGCCCTGACACACTGGCGCCGTGATCGATCCGCTCCAGACGGTCCTCATCGTGGCCGCGCTCGTCCTCGCGCTCGTCACGGGTGGCTACGTCGCCCTCGACCGCAGCCCCGACCGGGTGCTGATCGCCCTCCTCGGCCTCCTCGAGATCGGCCTGGTCGTGCAGGCCGTCATCGGCATCGCCCAGCTCGTCGGGGGCAGCGGCGACCCGTCGATCACCTTCGTCGGCTACCTGCTGGCCGCGCTCGTGGTGCTGCCGCTCGGCCTGCTCTGGTCGCTGGGGGAGCGCAGCCGGGGCGCGACCGCCGTCCTGATCGTCGCGCTGCTCACCGTCGCCTTCCTGGTCGTCCGGCTGGAGCAGATCCATGCCGCGGCCTGAGCATGAGGCGACCCGGCGCCGCTCCACGTCGAGCGGTCTCGGGCGTGCCCTCGTCGCGACGTACGCCGTCTTCGCGCTCGCCGCGACCGCCCGCAGCGCCGTCCAGCTGCTGACCAAGGCGTCCGACGCGCCCCTGGCCTACGCGCTGTCGGCGGTGGCGGCCGTGGTCTACGTGCTGGCGACCCTCGGGCTCGCCGAGGTGGGCCCGCGGCCCCGCGCCATGGCGTGGGGCGCCGTCGGCTTCGAGCTCGTCGGCGTCCTCACGGTCGGGACGCTGACCGTCCTGGACCCCGAGCTGTTCCCGGACGCGACGGTCTGGTCGGCCTACGGGCAGGGCTACGGCTACCTGCCGCTGGTGCTGCCGTTCCTCGGCATCGCCTGGCTGCTGCGCACCCGGCCCCGCGCCGCCCGTCCCTGAAAGGGGAGTCCCCACAGGACGAGCACGAGCGGACGCCCCGACCGGTCAGGCCGCGGAGCCGCCGGTGGTCGCCGGGAACTCCTGCATCGCGTGGTCGGCGATCTTCTTCATCATCCAGGCGTCCAGGCCGCCGCCGATGAAGCCCCCGATGACCGGGACGCCGCGGCCGAAGCGGCCGATGGTCCTGACGCCGACGCTGCGCATGAGGTTGAAGCCGACCGCCTTGTTGACCATCATGATGGCCGCCGGCGGCATACCGCGGGTGGCAAGCGTGGCGAGGCGGCCGCCGCCGGTGCTCATGCCGGCCTTCTCGAGGACGTCGTCGGCCCGGGAGCCGACCAGGGTGAGAAGGACGGCGGACCGGATGCGCTCGTCGGACAGGTCGTAGCCGCGGAGCTGCGCGATGGCGCCCACCATCCGGGTCGCCTGGACGTAGAACTCCAGGACGTTGGCGGGCAGCGCGACCGGCAACGTGACGAACCCGCCGACACCCGTGACGAAGCCGCCCACGCCGCCGCCCAGGGTGCCGCCCCGACCGACGGCCTTGAGGGCCTTCTCGGTCGAACCCTCCTTGCGGAGCGCCTTGTCGGCGATCTGGGACGCCGAACGGATCGGTCCTCGCCCGTCCAGGCCGATGTCGAGCAGCATGTCGATGACGCGGTGGATGGGTCCCGAGTCCTTGGAGGGGTCCTGGGCGGCCTCGAGGGCCGATCGGGTCTCCTCGACCTGCTCGCGCTTCGGGGTGAAGAGGTCGAACAGGCCCATCGTTGCTCCCTGGTGCGGTCTGGCGGATGACTCACGGTTGGTCCGCGATCCTGTCACGGAGCCCCCAGCGCCGGATCACCCTCAGGGACAGCGCCGTCACTGGGGTGGTGCGCCGGTACGACGTCAGCGGTGCTGGCGCTCCACGGGTCCGTGCGTCGGCGTGGGCTCGTCCTCCAGCGTGGCGGCGACCGAGACGGTCAGCCCGCCGAGCAGGAAGCCGGCGACGGCCGCGGCCAGGGTCGAGGTCTGCATCGGGTCCTCCTCGGTGATCGGTCTCTCTGGTGGTGGGGTCTCAGTGGGTCGGGTGGCCGGCGTCGTGCAGGTCGTGCGTCAGCGCGTGGCCTCGACCGCGGTCGATGAGGGCACGGTTGACCGGGAACGCGACGACGAAGGCCGCGGCGAGCGCGAGCATCATCGACAGCCAGAAGATCGGGTCGACCAGCCCGGCCTCCATGGCGCCGGGGACCAGGACCATCACGGCGTTGTCGACGACCTCCATGGTGAGGATCGACAGGGTGTCGGCGGCGAGCACGACCTTGAGGGCCGCGCCGAACRCGATCCCCGACTGCACCAGCGGCAGCGTGGACAGCAGGTAGCCGAAGACGAAGGCCAGCGCCACCGAGAGGGCGACCGTGACGCCGGTGGCCAGCCCGGCCGCGGTGCCGATCATCAGCCCGAGGATCTCGCCGATCGCGCACCCGGTGAGGCAGTGCAGGGTCGCGCTCGCCGCCATCGCGTTCCGGGAGCCCATCGCATTCCGGGAGCCCGTGGCGCTGTGTGGGTCCATCAGCGCACCACCGACCGGAACCCGCGCAGCCGCAGGCTGTTGGTGACCACGAAGACGCTGGAGAACGCCATCGCCGCACCGGCGAGCATCGGGTTCAGCAGGCCCGCGGCGGCGAGGGGGATCGCGGCGACGTTGTAGGCGAACGCCCAGAACAGGTTGCCCTTGATCGTGCCCAGGGTGCGCCGTGACAGCCGGATCGCGTCGGCCGCCACTCGCAGGTCGCCGTGGACCAGCGTCAGGTCGCTGGCCTCGATGGCCACGTCGGTGCCGGTGCCCATGGCCAGGCCCAGGTCGGCCTGCGCGAGCGCGGCCGCGTCGTTGACGCCGTCGCCGACCATGGCCACGACCCGACCCTCGTCCTGCAGGCGGGTGACCACGTCGACCTTGTCGGCCGGCAGCACGTCGGCGATGACGTGCTCGATGCCGACCGCCTCGGCGACCGAGCGGGCGGCCGCCTCGTTGTCGCCGGTGAGGAGGTACGGCGTGAGGCCGAGGTCGCGGAGCATCCGCACCGCCTCCCCGGAGGTCTCCTTGACCGTGTCCGCGACGACGACCACGCCGGTCGTGCGCCCGTCCCACCCGACCTCGATCGGGGTGGCGCCGGCGGTGTGGGCGCGGCCGACGGCGGCCGGCAGCGGGTCGTCGCCGGGGTTGCGCGCCGGCTGGCGGCGTACGACATCCGAACCGTCCGCGGGAGTGTCGTCCGCCGCCAGTCGGGGGCGGCGGGCGAAGACACGGTGCCCGTCGACGGTGCCGGTGACCCCGACCCCGCCGGTGGCGACGAAGTCGGTGACCGGTGCGTCGGAGCCGGCGTGGGCCGCGATGGCCCGCGCGATCGGGTGCTCCGAGGCGTGCTCGAGGGCCCCGACCAGGCGGAGCAGCTCGTCCTCGTCCACCCCGGGTGCCGCGGTGACCGAGGCGACGGTCATCGCGCCGGTGGTGACGGTGCCGGTCTTGTCGAGCACGACGGTGTCGACCCGACGGGTGGACTCGAGCACCTC
>NZ_JBFUMD010000153.1:0-13182 GCF_054049555.1 Nocardioides sp. P5_C9_2 | reverse complement strand
ACGCCGTCCCGCGCGACGGCCCCGGTCGCCGCCGCCCTGCCGATGGTCCGCCGCGGCGGCTACGACAAGGCCGCGGTCGACCAGCGGATCAACCAGCTGACCACCGAGAAGTCCGGCCTCAGCTCCAGCCTCACCGCCTCCGAGCAGCGCGTCATCGAGCTCGAGGCCGAGTCCGAGCGCATGCGCGCGGAGCTCGAGGAGAACAAGAACCCGACGTACGCCGGCCTGGGCGGTCGGGCCACCTCGATGCTCAAGCTCGCCGAGGAGGAGGCCGCGGACGTCCGGACGGCCGCCAACCGCGACGCCGCGGACATCCGCGAGCAGGCCAACCGCGACGCCAAGGCCATCCGCGCCGACGCGTCCCGCGAGGCCGACGACATGCGCATGGTCCAGCTCAAGGAGCTCGACGAGATGCGCAACCGGCTCACCACCGACGCCGAGCAGGAGCGCACCCTGGCGAAGGCCGAGGCGGAGGACATCCTCGCCGCGGCCCGTCGCGAGGCCGACCAGGTCCGCCTGGCCGCCCAGCAGGAGACCAACGAGCTGCGCACCACCGCGCGCCGTGAGGCCGAGCAGGCCCGCGCCGCAGCCGACCGTGAGGTCCAGGAGGCCCGCCGCACGCTCGCGGTGGAGAAGGAGCGCCTGGCTCGCGAGGCCTCCGAGCACCACTCCAGCGCCACCGCCGAGACGCAGCGCCTCGTCCAGGAGGCCGAGGACCGCGCCGCAGCAGCCGAGCAGCGCGCCCGCGAGGCGACGGCCCAGGCCAACGCCCACCGCCAGCAGGCACAGAACGAGGCCGAGGGCCTGCTCAGCCGGGCCCGCCGCGAGGCCGAGCAGATCGTCGCGTCCGCCACCACCCAGGCCGACTCGGTCGCCGCCAGCGGTGCCGCCGACGCCGAGCGCGAGCTCGCCGCCGTCCAGGCCGAGGTCGACCGGATGACCAAGCGTCGCGACGCGGTCGCCGCGCAGCTCGGTGCCCTGCGAGACGTCGTCGCCGGGTTCTCCGAGGACGAGTCCTGAGCTGGATCGACCGCCTCCGCGGTCGCCTCCAGCAACCCGGCACCGCGCAGCCCCAGCCCCCCGGGGCCGTGGCCGTCGACGACGCGCCGCACCGGTCGGAGGCCGTGTCCACGGACCAGGTGGAGGCCGTCGAGGAGGCCGTCGAGGAGGCCGGGCAGCACGCCGAACGGGCCGAGGCGGCCGCGGACCGCGCGGACGATGCCGCCGACGACGCGCAGCGTGCCGCTGCGCCGTCGGTGACCGCGGCCCGGCAGATCGACGACGCCACCGACCTGGTGGTCGACACCACGCCGTACGTCGCGCCGACACCCAGGGAGACCCCCGCACCCTCGGTGCTGCGCCACTCGCCCTTCAACATCGGGTTCTTCGGCGCGCTCGGCGCGCTGGTGGCGGTGTTCCTCAGCCAGCAGCTGCTCAGCATCTCCTCGGTGCTGATCCTCCTCGTGCTGGCGATGTTCCTGGCCATCGGCCTCAACCCCACCGTCGAGTGGTTCATGAGGCACGGCATGCGCCGGGGCCTCTCGGTCCTGCTGGTGCTCTTCGTCGTGATCACCGTGCTGGTGCTCTTCGTCGTGGCCGTGGCGCCGGTGACCAGCGACCAGATCGCGCTCATCACCGACAAGGCCCCCGGTTGGCTCGAGGACCTCCAGCGCAACCGGCAGGTCCAGGACCTCGACGACCGCTTCGACGTCATCCACAAGGTGCAGGACTACGTCACCCAGGGCGACTTCGGCCAGCGGGTCTTCGGCGGGGCGCTGGGCGTCGGCCTGGCCGTGCTCTCCGCGCTGGCCAACGCCCTGATCGTGATCGTCCTGATGGTCTACTTCCTGGCCTCGCTGCCGAGCATCAAGCTCGCGGCGTACAGCGTCGCGCCCGCCTCGAAGCGGGCCCGGGTCAGCGAGCTCGGCGACCGGATCATCCGCTCCACCGGCGCCTACGTCGCGGGTGCGATCCTCGTCGCGGTGTGCGCGGGCATCAGCACGCTGATCTTCACCGCCGTCGTGGGCCTGGGTGACTACTCGTTCGCTCTGGCCTTCATCGTCGGCCTGCTGTCGCTGGTCCCGGTGATCGGTGCCGTGGTGTCGGGCGTCATCATCACCGCGTTGGCGCTCACGGTGTCGCCCGGCACGGCGCTGGTGACGGCGATCTACTACGTCGCCTACCAGCAGTTCGAGTCCTACGTCATCTACCCCAGGATCATGAAGCGCTCGGTGGACATCCCGGGGTCGGTGACTGTCATCGCGGCCCTGCTCGGCGGCAGCCTGATGGGAATCATCGGCGCCCTGCTGGCCGTGCCGGTCGCGGCGGCGCTGCTGCTGCTGCACCGCGAGGTCTTCCTCAAGCGGCAGGACGCTCGCTGACGGACTCGGGCAGCGGCTCGACCACGGGCGAGGGCGACCCCTCCCCCAGCTTGACCACGACGACCCCCGCCAGGACCAGCAGGCCGCCGGCCAGCTGGACCGGTCGGGGCAGCTCGCCGAGGAGCAGCCAGGCGAAGACGAGCGCCATCAGCACCTCGGTGAGCGCCACGAACGACGCCAGGCGGGACCCGAGCCGACGTCCGGCCTCGATCCCGGTGACGTAGGCGATCGCGGCGGTGACGAGCCCGAGGGCCAGGACGGGGACCCACCACGCCACGTCGACCCCCTGGTAGGACACGGGAGACGCGCTGACCCGCATCGGCAGCACGCCCAGCAGGCCGGCCACGCCCAGCACCGTGCCACCCACGACGAGACCGCCGGCGGCCAGGCTGATGCCGGGCAGGCCGTTGTCCTCGTCGGCCGAGATGACGAAGTAGGTCGCGGCGCCGACCATCGCCCCGAGGCCCCAGGCCACGCCGACCGCGTCCAGGTCCGCACCGGAGATGACGTCGAGCACCAGGACCAGGCCGGCGGCGGCGATCGCGGCCCCGAGCACGGTGAGCCGGTGGGGCCGGTGGCCGTGGCGCAGCCAGAGCCAGACGACCACCGCGACGGGGGCGGTGTACTCGATGAGCAGCGCCACGCCGACCTGGAGGTAGGAGACGGCGTAGAAGTAGCACAGCTGCGCACCCGCGACCGCCGCGATGCCGTACGCCGCGACGAGGCCGCCGTTGCGGCGCAGCAGGTGCCACCGACCGCGCAGCGCCAGCGCGCCCGGGACGACCAGCACGAGCGCGGCGATGGCGATGCGCGCCGTAACCGCGGCGGGCGCGCTCCACCCGCTGTCGAGCAGTCCCCGGGCGAGGGCACCGGAGAGGCCGAACGTGGTGGCCGAGACGAGCGCGAAGGCGAGACCGGCGCCGGTACGGGACAGGGCGACCTCACTCCTGTCATGAGTCAAGCTCGTCATGGCACATGACGCTATCTCGGCAGTGTGTAAGGTGTCAACATGGTTTTCGCTCCTGACACGGCCGCGGCACTGGAGGCCGCGGTGGTGCTCGCGAACAGCGCCCTCGACCCCGACACCCTGACGTCCGAGGAGGCCCTCACCTCGTTCTACGAGGAGCAGGGCTACTCCGGCGGACACCGGCGCGACCGCGCCGAGCTCGACGCCGTCCGGGCCATCCGGCCCCGGCTGCGCGCGCTGCTCATGGCCGGACGCGACGACGCGGTCGAGCAGGTCAACGAGATCCTCGCCGAGGCCCGGGCGGTCCCCCGCCTCGTGCGCCACGACGTGCTCGACTGGCACATCCACGCCGTCGACGACGAGGCGCCGCTGGCCGACCGCATCCTCGTGGAGACGGCGATGGCCATGGTCGACGTCGTCCGGGCCGACGAGATGGGCCGCCTGGGCGTCTGTGCCGCCGACGACTGCGACGGCCTCGTGCTCGACCTGTCCCGCAACCGCTCGCGCCGCTACTGCTCGACGACGTGCGGCAACCGCGAGGCCGTCGCGGCCTACCGGGCCCGCCAGCGGGCCTGAGCCTCAGGCCAGGAAGCGGCGCAGCACCTCGATGAGCACCGCCGGCTGCTGGGAGTGCACCCAGTGCCCTGCGCCCTTGACCATCACCCGCCGGTTGCGGGGGAAGCGCCGGTCCATCTCGGGGGCGTACTCGTCGGTGACGTAGTCCGACAGCGCCCCGCCCACCCACAGCACCGGCCCGTCGTACGACGCGTCCCCGAGCCCGGTGTCGGGCCACCCGACGAGCGCGTCCATCTCGTCTCCCAGCAGGTCGAGGTTGACCTGCCAGAGCCATCCGTCGCCCTCGCGCCGCAGGTTCTGCAGCAGGAAGCTGCGGACGGTCTGGTCGGGGACCGCCTCGCGCAGCGCCTCGTCGGCCTGGTCGCGCCGCTCCACGGACGTCAGGTCCATCGCCCGCATCGTCTCGATGTAGCCGACGAACTCGCGACCCGAGGAGTACGCCGCCGGCGACACGTCGACGACGACCAGCCGCTCGACGAGCTCGGGATGCCGCAGCGCGAGCACCATGGCGATCTTGCCGCCCATCGAGTGCCCGACCAGGGCGAGCGTCCCCCCGTCGCCCACCTCCTCGCGCAGGGACTCGGCCACCCGGTCGGCCAGGTCGAGGTAGTCGAACGTGTCGGTCCACGGCGAGCGCCCGTGGTTGGGCATGTCGACGAGCAGCACCCGGTGGTCACGGCTGAGGTCCTTGGCGACCTGCATCCAGTTCTTGCCCTGGCCGAAGAGCCCGTGGCAGAAGGCGACCACCGGACCCGCGTCGCCGAGCCGGGTCACGTGCAGTGCGGAGTCGCTCACCGGCCCAGTCTGTCAGCCCGGCTCAGAAGTCGAACCCGTCGAACAGGTTGCCGATCCCGTCGCCGATCCCGCCGAACATGTCTCCGAGGCCCTCGCCGATCGCCCCGATGCCGTCACCGAGGCCGTCGAAGCCGCCACTGAAGAGCATCCCCATGAACATCCACTCCATCGGCCCGAAGTTGCCGAAGTAGCCCTGCGCGTAGGGCTGGTAGGCCCGGCCACCCTGCCAGTAGGGCACCCGCCGGGACCCCACCATCACCTTGCGGATGTCGGGCTCGGCGCCGGCGTGCACCCGCTCGAGGTCGAGCTGGCAGGCGGGCACGTCGCGGCGCGCGCCACCCGGGGGCGTGTAGGGCACGTCGGCCACGGACATCCCGTGGCGCGGGTCGAAGAAGCAGGGCGGCCGGCGGGTCGGCAGCGGGCGGCCGTCCACGCGGGCGCGGACGCAGGCCATCGCGTAGCGGCCGTCCTCGAGGATCTCGGTGACGTGGCGGACGTCGTCGGGCCGGGTCATGGCGGCGGCCGCGATCTTGGCCGACTCGTAGGCGTCGAGGGCGCGCTGGTAGTCGGCGTTCTCACCCTGGCCGAGCGGCGTGCCGGCGAGCTCGATGTCGAGGTCCTGCAGCTCCACGCCGAGGGCGGTGACGTCCTCGTCGGCCAGCCGCTTGACCGGCTCGAGCTCCGCCCCGCGCCTGGTCAGCTCGCGCCGCTTGCCGGCCTGACCGGCCATGACGGCGACCGCCACCAGGCCGCCGAGCACCACGAGGAGGAACACCATGCCCATCATGGGGCCCAGAGTACGTCCCACCTCCACGACCGATCCGGGTGTGCGCGGGTGCCAGACTCCCCCCATGACAGCCGCAGCCACACCCTCTGAGCGCATCGAGGTGTCCCGCCCCGTGACCGCCCCGCCGTCCGAGGTCTTCGCCCTGCTCTGCGACCCGCAGGGCCACGTCGCCATCGACGCGTCCGGGATGCTCCAGGACGCCGAGGGCGACCGCGTCACCGAGGCCGGGCAGACCTTCGTCGTGCACATGGACCGCGAGTCGCTCGGCGACCTCGACATGGGCCGGTACGACGTCACCGTCACCATCACGACGTTCGAGCGCGACCGCGAGCTCGCCTGGAAGGTGCTCGGACGGGTCCGCCCCCAGATCGGTCACGTGTACGGCTACCGCCTGGAGCCGTCGGACGACGGCGGCAGCCTCGTCACGTCGTACTACGACTGGTCCGACATCGCGCCCGAGTGGCGTGACGCGGGGATCTTCCCGGTCATCTCCGAGGCAAGCCTCAAGGCGACGCTGGGCATCCTGGACCGGACCGTGCGTCGCGGCTACCCGCTGGCCACCGAGCGCTGAAGCCGGCCGGCGAGGTCGAGTGCGGCCTCGCGCAGCTCGGGCGGCTCGAGGATCTCGCACTCGAACCCCAGCCACACGATGTGGAAGGCCAGCCAGTCCAGCGCGTCGGCGCTCGACTCGAGCAGCGTCGTCGTGTCGTCGATCGCGGTGAGCGTCACCCAGCGTGCGTCGGTCCGCTCGGCCACCTCTGCGAGCGGCGCGTCCACGCGCACCCGGGCGTGGTGGGGGAAGGGCGAGTGGCTGACCGACCGGCGCACGTACTCCGCCGGGTCGGGGTGCTCGCGAGGCGTGAAGCGCCACGTGGAGGGTGCCACCGAGCGCATCCGGTCCAGCCGGAACGTGCGCCAGTCCTCACGGTCGACGTCCCACGCCATGAGGTACCACCGGCGACCGGTCGCCACGAGCCGCACCGGCTCCACCCAGCGCTCCGTGGCGGCGCCGCCCCGTGCGTCGTACCCGAAGCGGACGCGCACCAGGTCGCGGCAGGCCCGGGCCAGGGTGAGCAGCACGTCGCCGTCGACGAGGTCCTGGGCGGAGGAGAGCGTGACAGTCGAGTCGTGGATGGCCTTGACCTCCGAGCGCAGCCGCGGCGGCATCACCTGGTCGAGCTTGGCCAGCGTGCTCAGCGCCGCCTCGCTGGCGCCGGTCACGGTGCCGCCGGCGGCCAGTCTCAGCGAGACGGCGATCGCCACCGCCTCGGTGTCGTCGAGCAGCAGCGGCGGCAGCTCGCGTCCACGCCCCAGCTGGTAGCCGCCCCCGACGCCCTGCGCCGCGTGCACCGGGTAGCCCAGGGCGCGCAGCCGCTCGACGTCGCGACGGATGCTGCGGGTGGTCACCCCGAGGCGCTCGGCCAGCTCCGGCCCGGACCACACGGGTCGCTGCTGGAGCAGGCCGAGGAGCCGCAGCACGCGCTCGGTGGTGTCGCCCATGCCTGCATGGTGGCAGAGGAAGCGGACAGCACCTGTCCTCGAGGGCGGGCAGACTCACCCCATGAGCCGAACGATCCAGGTGACGTACGACGCCCACGACCCGCTGGCCCTCGGGCTCTTCTGGCGGGCCGCCCTCCACTACGCGGTCGATCCGCCACCCGGTGGTGAGCTCGGCGACCCCGACGCGACGGTGGCGGCGTGGATGGACTTTCTCAGGTCGGCCGGCGTCCCCGAGGCACTGCACAACTCCGCCTTCGCCCTCGTCGACCCCGAGGGGGTGGGACCGCGGATCTTCTTCCAGCAGGTGCCCGAGCCCAAGGCCGCCAAGAACCGCGTGCACCTCGACCTGCGCGCCGCCCCCGGGCTGACCGGGGACGACCGGATGGCGGCCCTGGAGGAGGACCCGCTGCCGCGACGGGCGGGTGGGCTCTCCCCTGCGCAGCCCACACGTCTCCTGTCGTGAGGAGCCTCTCGCGGTCAAGGACGTCTTGGCATCCGTAGTCCTACGTAAAGACCGCGCCCGGACCGATAGATTCTGTGTCGTGCTCACCCCCTGCCTCGGTCGCGAACAGACGCAGCAGCATCTCGCGTCCGCGCTGGCCGAGTCGCGGTGGGTGACGATCGTCGGGCCGCCCGGCAGTGGGAAGACGCTGCTGGCCCGTCATGCGGCGGCCCGGGCCCGGAGCACGTGGGTCAACGCCCGGGGGATCCGGCAGCCCGAGGAGGTCCTCACCGCCTGCCTCGACGCACTGGACGCCCGGCCCACACCCGGGGACACGACCCAGGGCGCCCTGTGCCGGGCGGTGGACGGCATGCACGGCCTGCTCGTCGTGGACGGTCTAGACCTCGACCCCACCCTGCTCGGCCCGACCTTCCAGCAGGTGGTCTCCTCGACCACCGACTCCCGCCTGGCCCTCACCTCGGTGACGATGGCCGGCCAGCCGGCCGAGCGCGTCGTCCGCGTCGGCCCGCTGGCCGTGCCGCTGCGGCACGAGCCCCTGGCGGGACCCGCGGTCGAGCTGTTCCTGCACCGCGTCGAGGCGGCCGGCGGACACCCCGTCGACCTGGTCGCGCACGGCGACGACGTACGCCGGCTCCTGCACGCCACCGGCGGGCTCCCGCTCCTGATCGAGCAGATCGCCGCGCAGATCGCCCTCGTGGGCGTCACCAACGTGGTCCCGACCGCGTCGCTGTCCGAGGCCGTCCAGGCCTCCTACGAGCTCCTCGACGCCGACCAGCAGCGGTGCTTCCGGCGCCTGGCCCACCTGGGCTCCCCCGTGTCCCTCGAGGTCCTGGTCGAGGTGACCGGGGTCGAGCGCGACGAGGCGGCGACGATCGTCTCCGCCCTGGTGCGCCGCAGCCTCGTCGAGGTCCTGCCCGACGGCCGCTTCGACATGCTGACCCCGATCCGACGGCACGGCACCTTCCTCACCGCCTCGACCGACGACCGCGAGCAGACCCACCACGCCCTGCTGCGCTGGGCAGACCGGGTGGCGCCCCAGGACCTGAACTCCGGGGCCGCGGACGCGTCGTGGCTGGCCGACCTGCCCGTGATGCGCAGCACCGTCACGGCCGCCTGCGACGACCCCGAGACCCGGCCACTGGGCTACGCGATCGCCAACCGCATCTTCTCCTCGCTCTACACCTCGATGAAGGCCCGTGAGGCGGTGGAGATCCTCGAGGCCGCCCTGGTCAGCGGGGACGGGCCGGCGGAGATCGGCGCCCAGGTCGCCCGCCGGGCGGGCATCGCGGCCAGCGAGGTGCGGGGCACCTACGAGGGCCTGTGGCTGCTCGAGCGCGCCGACGAGCACGCGCAGAGCGCGCCCGACCCCGACGGCGAGCTGGCCAAGAACGCCTCCATCCGGGCCGAGATGCACCTCGACTCCGGAGCCCTGGTGCGGGCCCAGGCCGAGGCGCAGCGGGCGCTCGACCTCGGTGCCGCCGGCGGGGAGATCCGCCGCCAGGTGCTGCGGACCCTGGCCGACGTCCACGTGTCGCGCGGGGACTGCCGGGCGGCGACCGCGGTCACCCGCGCCATCCTGGAGGGACCCGCCACGCCCGAGGAACGCTGGACGATCCTCTCGGCGCGAACCCTGATGGCCAAGGTCGCCCTCGAGCAGGGACGCACGATCGAGGCGGCCTCGGCCGCCCGCGCCGTCGTCAACGACGCCCGCGCCCTCGCCGAGGATCGGGTCGCCCTGCTGGCGGAGGTCCTCCTGCGACACCTGGACCCGTCGTACCAGCCGGCGGAGGTCGACGGTGAGGACCTGCCCTGGGCGGTGCGCATCCCGGTGCTGGCCCAGGACGCTCGTGACCTCCTGCGGGCCGGCGACGTCCCGCAGGCGGCGGGGCTGGCCGCGGACGTGGTCGTGCTGGCCGACAGCACCGGCCTGGGGCGCGACGCGGTGGAGGCCCGTCTCCTGCTCGGCCGGGCCCTCCTCGCCGGTGGCGACGAGGCGCAGGCCGCCAGCATGTTCCTGGCGGCCCTCGACCGCGCCGCGACGATGCCGATGGCGCTGCGCGCCGCCGACGCGCTCGACGCCCTGGCCCACCTCGGGCACCGACGTGGGCTCCGCGACACCCGGGCCCTGGCCGCGACCGCGTCCGCGCTGCGCGTCGCCCGAGGCGTGATCGCCTGGGGGTACGCCGCCGACACCCCCACCGCCGGCGGGCGCGGCGTCCCCGAGGGCTGGGTCGTCGACGACGAGCTCACCCCGGTCGCCGTCGAGGCCACCGTCGCGTTCTTCACCGGCGCCACGACGCCCACCTCCGGCGGCCTGCTCGACCTGCTCACCACCGCCGAGCGGCACGTCGCCGACCGGGTGGCGACCGGACTCACCAGCCGTCAGATCGCCGAGGAGCTGTTCATCTCACCGCGCACGGTCGACGCCCACCTCACCCACATCTACCGCAAGCTCGGCATCAGCAGCCGGGCGCGGCTGGCCGCCCTGGTGGCCGACCAGCGCTGAGGGCGTCCGGTCGCGCCTGTCGCTCGGGCAGCCGCCACTGGCGGCCGACGACACCCGAGCCAGAATCCACCCGTCGTACGCCGCCAGTTCCTCGAGCCCCCGGACCTCCACCGGCGCCCCGCCGCAACTGGCGGCCGACGACACCCCCGCGGGTCGCTCAGCGGGCGCTGTAGTCGCGGAACCCGCGCTGCGTCTTGCGGCCGAGGTAGCCCGCGGTCACGAGGTGCTCGAGCAGCGGCGCCGGCGCGAACCCGGGCTCGCGGAACTCCAGGTAGAGCTCGCGCTGGATGGCCAGCGACACGTCGTTTCCCACCACGTCGAGCAGCTCGAAGGGCCCCAWCGGCAGCGCACAGCCCTGCTTCATCGCGGTGTCGATGTCGTCGGCCGTGGCGTAGTGCGCCTCGAGCATCTTCACCGCGTCGTTGAGGTAGGGGAAGAGCAGCGCGTTGACGATGAAGCCCGCGCGGTCGCCGCACGAGACGGCCACCTTGCCCACCCGCGCGCACAGGGCGCGCACGGTCTCCGCCACGTCGTCGTCGGTGGCGACGGTGGAGACGACCTCCACCAGCTTCATGACCGGCGCCGGGTTGAAGAAGTGCATGCCGATGACGTCCTGGGGACGCGAGGTCACCCGCGCCAGGGAGATGATCGGCAGGCTGGAGGTCGTGGTCGCCAGGATGGTGCCGGGCTTGCAGATCTCGTCGAGGTTCTCGAAGAGCGTGGTCTTGATCGCCAGGTCCTCGGCGATCGCCTCCACCACGATCTCGACGCGGGACAGGTCGTCGAGCGACGTGGTGCCGGTCAGCCGGCCGAGCACCTCGGCCTTCTGCTCCTCGGTGGCCCGGCCCCGCTGGACCTGCTTGTCGAAGCTGCGGGTGATCGTCGCGAGCACCCCGTCGACCTTGTCCTGCGAGCGGCCGACGTACAGCACGTCGTACCCGCTCTTCGCGAAGACCTCGACGATGCCCGCGGCCATGGTCCCGGTGCCGACGACGCCGACGGTGCGGATGTCGCGCTTGAGCTCGGGGAGGTCGTCGGTCGAGGGAGTCTTGTCGTCCTCGACCACGACCGGGCTGTCGGCCCGCTCGTAGGTGTAGAACCCGCGGCCGGTCTTGCGGCCCAGGAGGCCGGCGGTGACCATCTGCTTGAGGATCGGGGCCGGCGCGTGCAGGCGGTCGCGGCCCTGGCGGTACATCGTCTCGAGGATCTCGTACGCCGTGTCGAGACCGATCAGGTCGAGCAGCGCCAGCGGGCCCATCGGGTAGCCGCACCCGAAGCGCATGGCCGCGTCGATGTCCTCGCGGGTGGCGTACTTGCCCTCGTACATCGACACCGCGTGGTTGAGGTAGCCGAAGAGCAGGGTGTTGGCGATGAAGCCCGCCTTGTCGCCGCAGACCACCGGGTTCTTGCCGAGGCGGCCCAGGAGACCCTCGACGTCGGCGAGCACCGCAGGCTCGGCGACGACCGTGCGCACGATCTCGACGAGGTTCTGCACCGGCGCGGGGTTGAAGAAGTGCACCCCCACCACCCGGCCGGGGCGGGTGTTGGCCGTGGCAATCTCGGTGACGGGCAACGACGAGGTGTTGGTGGCCAGGATCGCGTCGGGCCTGACGATGTCGTCGAGACGGCGGAAGAGCCCCTTCTTCACCTCGAGCGACTCCACCACGGCCTCGACCACGAAGTCGGCGTCGGCGAGGGCGGACAGGTCGGTGGCGAAGCTGATGTGGCCCAGGATCTCGGCCTGCTGGTCCGTGCTCATCTTGCCGCGCGAGACCGCGCGACCCGTCGAGTGCGAGAGGTGCTCACGCCCGCGGTCGACGGCCTCGTCGGTCAGCTCCACCCCGATGACGGTGAAGCCGTTGCGCGCGAACACCTMGGCGATGCCCGCGCCCATCGTGCCGAGGCCGATGACCCCGATCGTCTCGAAGGTGCGGGGTGCGCGCTCGGTCGGTGCAGTCGTCATGCCCCGCATGATGACATGACCGGGGCGCGAGCGAACTCGTCGGTAACGTCCTGCTCAGCACTCGGGCTGAGACGTACGTCACGCGCCGCGCAGATCCCCCAGCGCAGCGAGCAGCCGGTCGACCTCGTCGGCGGTGGAGTAGGCGGCCAGCCCGATGCGCACGCCGCCCGCGTCGCCCAGCCCGGCGTGGCGCGAGGCCTCGAGGGCGTAGAAGCTGCCCGCGGGCGCGACGACGCCCCGCTCGGCGAGTCGCCGACTGACCTCGGCCGGCTCGAGGCCGTCGACGGTGACCAGCACGGTCGGCGTACGACGCGCGGCCCGGCCGTGGACGGTGACCCCGTCGAGCGCGGCCAGGCCGTCCAGCAGCCGGGCCACGAGCACCCGCTCGTGCGCCTCCACGGCGGCCATCGACCAGGACTCGGCGAAGTCCACCGCCGCGGTGACGCCCGCGAGCAGCTCGTAGGGCAGGGTGCCGAGCTCGAAGCGCTCCGGCACCGCGTCGCTCGACGGGAGGAGCTTGTCGGGCCGCAGCCGCTCGAGGAGCGCGGGGTCGGCCGCGACCGCCCCGAGGTGCGGCCCGAAGAACTTGTACGGCGAGCAGGCCAGCAGGTCTGCTCCCAGCGCCTCCATGTCGACCGGAGCATGGGCGGCCAGGTGCACGGCGTCGACGTACACCAGGGCGCCGGCGGCGTGAGCCGCGTCTGCGACCGCGGCCACGTCGGGGCGGGTGCCGAAGAGGTTCGAGGCGGCGGTGACGGCGACCAGCCGGGTGCGCTCGCCCAGCAGGGGCGCGACGTCGTCCAGCTCGGCGGTGACGGGGTCGAAGCCGAGCCACCGGACGGTCGCCCCGACGCGCTCGGCCGCGACCACCCACGGCCGGATGTTGGCGTCGTGGTCGAGCCGGGACACCAGGACCTCGTCACCCGGGCCCCAGTCCTGCGCCAGTGTGCGGGCGAGGTCGAAGGTCACCGCGGTCATCGAGCGGCCCAGGACGAMGCCCCGCGGGTCGGCGAGCCCGACGAAGCGCGCCAGCGCGGCCCGCGCGGCCAGGACGGTCTCGTCGGCCAGCCGGCCGACCGCGGTGGGGCCACCGCGCTGGCACACGCCGGCGCGCAGCATGTCGGCGACGGCGTCGGCCACCACCGCGGGCACGAGCGAGCCACCCGGACCGTCGAAGCGGGACACGGCGGGGTCGAGACCGGGGAAGGCGTCGCGCAGCTCGTGGACGTCGTACGGGGTGTCGG
>NZ_JBFUMD010000152.1:0-12602 GCF_054049555.1 Nocardioides sp. P5_C9_2 | reverse complement strand
GGCACGGTCACTGCTCCCGACGGCGCAGGGCTGGGCGACGTGACAGTCACGGCATACGGGAAGAGCTCGTGGGGCAGCTGGGATCGCGTCAGCTCAGCCCGTACCAACAGCTCCGGTGCGTACGTTCTCTCGGGACTGGAGGCAGGGACCTACCGGCTCGGATTCTCGACCGGCTCGGGGGAGTACCTCCGCGAGTACTGGAACGACGCAGCGACTCTCGCGGGCGCATCGGACATCACGGTCGGTGCGGACGCGCTGGTCAGCGGCAAGGACGCCCAGCTGACTGCTGCCTCGCACATCGCAGGCACCGTGACGGGCCCCGACGGGGCGGGCCTCAGCGGCGTCAGCGTGTCGGCGTACCGGCAGGGCCCGGGGAGCGCGGGCTGGACCATGGTCGACGACGTGTGGGCGAGCACGGACATCGACGGCACGTACGACCTGGGTGGTCTCGCTGCAGGCACCTACCGGATCGGCTTCTCGACGTGGTCGGGAGCGCACCTCAGCGAGTACTGGAACGACGCGGCCTCCGTGGAGTCGGCCACCGACATCGTGCTGGGGGAGGACGCGACGGTCGGCGGGAGGAACGCCGAGCTGGCAGCCGCGTCGCACATCACCGGCACGGTGACTGGTCCCGACAACGCCGGGCTCGCAGACGTGGATGTCTCGGCGTACCAGTGGTCCGCAGGCGCGGGCCAGTGGCTGCAGGTCGGCACGTGGACCCAGACGGACTCCACCGGTGCGTACGACGTCGGAGGGCTGAAGGCGGGCACGTACCGCATCGGGTTCTCGACCTGGTCGACCGGACACATCCCGGAGTACTGGAACGACGCCGCCTCGGTGGAGACTGCCACCGACATCACGGTGGGCCCGGGCGCCACCGTGGCGAGCAAGGACGCCCAGCTGGCAGAGGGGTCGCACATCATCGGCACGATCACCGGTACGGACGGCTCGGGGCTGCAGGGCATCGGTGTGATGGCCTACCAGAAGACCGCAGGGTCGACGTCGTGGACGGCGGTGATGGGTTCCTCCACCAGCACGAACATGAACGGCGACTACGACCTGGGCGGCCTGAAGGCAGGTACCTACCGCATCGGCTTCTCGACCTGGGGCACGGGCCGCATCCCGGAGTACTGGAACGACGCGGCGAGCGTCGAAGCTGCGACGGACATCGTGGTGGGCGCGAGCACGACGGTGTCGGACAGGAACGCCCAGCTGGCGGCCGGGTCGCACATCACCGGCAGGGTCACCGGATCGGGTGGCACGGGGCTGGCGGGCGCCTACGTGTCGGCCTACCAGCTGAGCGGGGGTTCCTGGAACCCCATCAACATGGGGACGAGCACCGACGCCGCGGGCAACTACGACCTGGGTGGGTTGAAGGCAGGCACCTATCGCCTCGGGTTCTCGTCCTGGTCCACGGGCCACATCGGCGAGTTCTGGAACGACGCGGCGACCGTCCAGGGGGCGACCGACATCGTGGTCGCGGCGAGCTCGACCGTGTCGGGCAAGGACGCCCAGCTGGTCTCGGGGTCGCACATCTCCGGCACGGTCACCGCTCCGGACGGTGCTGCGCTGCAGGGCGTGACCGTGACGGTGTACGAGAAGAGTGCCGAGTGGAGCTCCTGGACCCAGGTCGGTTACGTCCCCGGGGCGACCACCAACGCGGCCGGTGAGTACGACCTCGGTGGGCTGAAGGCGGGCACGTACCGGATTGGCTTCTCGTCCACGGGTGGGTACATCTCCGAGTACTGGGACGACGCCGCGACCGTGCAGACGGCCACCGACATCGTGGTCGAGGCCGGCGCGACGGCGTCGGGGAAGGACGCCCGGCTGGATTCCGGCTCGCACATCACCGGCAAGGTCACCGGTCCGGACGGCACGGGACTGCAGGGCGTGAACGTGGCGCCCTACCAGAAGGAGAGCGGCTCGGGCCAGTGGCAGCAGGTGGCCATGTCGATGACCACCAGCGCGGCCGGAGAGTACGACCTCGCCGGTCTGAAGGCGGGCACGTACCGGCTCGGGTTCGCGATGTACATGAACGGAGGCTTCCTGCCTGAGTACTGGGACGACGCGGCGACCGTGGGCGCGGCCACCGACATCGTGGTGGGTGCGAGCACGACAGTCACGGGCAAGAACGCCCAGCTCGCCACGGCGTCGCGCATCACTGGCAAGGTGACCGGTCCCGACGGGGCGGGTGTCCAGGGCGTGAACGTGATGGCGTACCAGAAGGCGGCCGGCTCGACGTCCTGGGTCCCGGTCATGACCGGGGGGTCGACCTCGACGAACGCGGCTGGCGAGTACGACCTCGGCGGCCTGAAGGCGGGGACCTACCGCCTCGGCTTCGCGACGTACATGAACGGCGGCTTCCTCCCCGAGTACTGGAACGACGCGGCGACCGTGGACGCGGCCACCGACATCGTGGTGGGCCCGAGCGCGACGGTGCCGGGCAAGGACRCCCAGCTGGCGACCGGCTCGCACATCACCGGCAAGGTCACCGGGCCCGACGGTGCCGCCCTGCAGGGCGTGAGCGTGACGGCCTACCAGAAGATGGCCGGCTCGACCTCCTGGGTCCCGATGGGCATCGGTTCCGCCACGAACGCTGCCGGTGAGTACGACCTCGGTGGCCTGAAGGCGGGCACGTACCGGATCGGCTTCTCGACGTACATGGGCGGACTCGTTCCCGAGTTCTGGGACGACGCGGCGACCCTGGACGCGGCCACCGACATCGTGGTGGGTTCGAGCGCGACCGTGTCGGGCAAGAACGCCCAGCTCGCGTCCGGATCACACATCACGGGCAAGGTCACCGGCCCGGACGGCACGGGCCTGCAGGGCGTGAACGTGATGGCGTACCAGAAGGACCGGTCGGACGAGTGGTATCGGACGTCCCTCTCGGTGCGCTCGGACGCGACCGGCCAGTTCGACMTGGGCGGTCTGACGGCGGGCACCTACCGGCTCGAGTTCGCGACGTACATGAACGGCGGCTTCCTGCCTGAGTTCTGGAACGACGCGGCGACCGTGGACGCGGCCACCGACATCGTGGTGGGCAGGGATGCGACGGTGACGGGCAGGAACGCCCAGCTCGCCACGGCGTCGCACATCACCGGCAGGATCACCGGCACCGACGGTGCCGCCCTCCAGGACGTGAGCGTGACGGCGTACCAGAAGTCGCCCGGTACGACCTACTGGAGCCCGGTCATGACCGGGAGCTCGACGTTCACGAACGCGGCCGGCGAGTACGACCTGGGCGGCCTGAGGCCAGGCTCCTACCGGATCGGCTTCTCGACCTACTCGGGCGGCTACATCGGCGAGTTCTGGGACGACGCCGCCTCGGTGGAGTCGGCGACCGACATCGTGATCGGCGCGAGCGCGACGGTGTCCGGCAAGAACGCCCAGCTGACCCCCGGGTCGCACATCACGGGCACGGTGACCGGGGTCGGCGGTGCGGCGCTCGCCAACGTCGACGTGACCGCCTACCAGTGGGACGCGGCCGACGAGTACTGGGAGGAGGTGCGGTACGCCGCCACCGACGGGTCGGGTGAGTACAACCTGCGTGGGCTGCGCAGCGGCACCTACCGGATCGGGTTCGAGGACCCGACCGGCGACCACGTGTCCGAGTACTTCGACGACGCACGCACCGTGCGGTCCGCCACCGACGTGGTCGTGGGCAGCGAGGCCACCGTGCCGGACGTCGACGCCGAGCTGGCCGCGGGGTCGCGCATCACCGGCACCGTGTCCGGCGTCGCCGGGCTGGACCTGTGGGGCGTCAGCGTCACCGCATACTCGTGGGACGAGGAGGAGCACTACTGGGCGGGGGTGCGTACCGTCGGCGTCGCGCCCGAGGGCGCGTACGACCTGGCGGGCCTGAGCGCGGGCACGTACCGCCTGGGCTTCCACGACTGGTCGGGCGACTACGCACCGGAGTACTTCGACGACGTGGCCACCATCGAGGCGGCCGCCGACATCGTGCTCGGCGACCGGGTGACGGTGTCGGGCAAGGACGCGCAGCTCGTCCCGGCCGGACGGATCTCCGGCACGGTGACCGGTCCGGCCGGTGCCGACCTGTCCGAGGTGCTGGTCTGGACCTACGTGCTCGAGGACGGCTCGTGGGAGCCGCAGATGGGCGACTACCTCGCTCCGGACGGCAGCTACGAGCTCGATGGGCTCCGTCCCGGGACCTACCGCCTCGGCTTCGAGGACGAGTCCGGCGCCCTGGACATGGAGTTCTACGACGACGTGGCCACGGTGGACGCCGCGACCGACGTGGTGGTGGCCTCCGGTGCTTCAGTTGAGGGTAAGGACGCCGCGCTCGGCACCGTCTCGGTACCGTCGGAGCCATACCGGAACACGAGCGCGCCGACGATCTCGGGGACGCCTCAGGTGGGCGCGGTCCTGACCGCCTCGCCCGGCACGTGGACCCCCGAGGCCGCGACATTCACCTACCAGTGGCTCGTCGGTGGTGCGCCGGTCGACGGTGCGACGGCTCGGACCTTCGTTCCCGGCAGCGGGCACGTCGGCACGAGGATCAGCGTGCGGGTCACGGCCTCCGGCCCTGCCGGGCCGAGTGGTACGGCGACGYCCGTCCAGACCGCCGCCGTCACGCCGACGCCGCCCCCCACGCCGACCCCGACCCCCACCCCGACCCCGACGCCGGTACCGGTGCCAACCCCCACCCCGACTCCCACGCCGACGCCGGCACCGGCACCGGCACCTACCCCGGTGCCAACCTCGTTGGTCGTCGACGTCGCGCCCAAGGCGGCGGGCACGCTGCGGGTCGGCACGAAGGTGAAGGTCTCGCCGGGTGTGTGGAACGTGCGGGTGAGCCTCAGGTACCAGTGGTTCGCCAACGGCAAGAAGATCAGGAAGGCGACGAAGGCTGCGTACAAGCTCACGGCACAGGAGAAGGGCAAGAAGATCCTCGTCAAGGTGACCGCCTCGGCCGCCGGCATGCCAGCCAAGGTGGTCACGGTGAAGTTCAAGGGCAAGGTGACCGGTTGATGTCCTGAATGAGGACCCGCTCCCACCGGCCATTTCGGCGGCGCTCCCGCAGGAGAGTCAGCAACAACGCATACGAGTGGTCCAGCCCGGATCTCCACTGCTCTCCCACGCCCCGTCCAGCAGACGTCCTCATTGCCCCGCTCGCGCACCGGCGTACCTAGTTTCGGGGAGGAAGGCGCCGTACCCGGTGCCCAGTGACCAAGGGGACTCCGATGAACCAGCGCATCCGTCAGGTCGGGGGAGCACTGCTCGCCGCCACCGTGGGGCTGTCGTCCCTCGTCGTCATGTCCGGCTCGGCCGACGCCGCCGGTCAGCCCGCCCGGATCAAGGGCATGGTCGTCGCGCCCGGCGGAGCGCCGCTGGCCGGCATCCACGTCTCGACGCTCAAGTGGGACGCGGACCTCGACCTGTGGAGCACGGCGGACTCCGACGTCACCGGTGTCGACGGCAGCTACAGCGTCGGCAAGCTGACGGCGGGCACGTACCGGGTCCGCTACTACGACCCGAGCGGCCGCCTGGCGACCGAGTTCTACAACGACAAGACGCGCGCGGCCGACGCCGAGCCCATCGACGTCAGCAAGGGCAACCTGGTGCTCGACCCGGCGGAGCTCGGGGCGTCAGCGCACCTGGCCGGGCGGGTCACCGACAGGGACGGTGCGGGCATCCCGGGCGCGAAGGTCACCGCCTACGTGCAGCAGGTCGGCGAGTGGATCGAGTTCCAGTCGGTCGACGCCGACCCTGACGGTAGGTACGACCTGGGCGGCCTGCCGGGCGGGGGCTACACGCTCGGCTTCACCGACCCGGTCTCCGGGGTGACGGAGTACTGGAACGACCGCCCCACCCTGGTCGACGCCTCCGCCATCCAGGTCTCCAGCTTCGGTTCGAGCAACGGTCTCGACGCCCAGCTGGCCACGCCGGCCACGGTGGTGCCGACTCCGACGCCGGCGTCCACCCAGACGCCCACCACCACGCCGGCGACGCCGACGACGACGGCTCCCGCCCCGACGACGACCGCGCCCACCCCGACCACCGCGGCCCGCTCCGTGAGGGTCGTGACGATGCCCAGGATCAAGGGCTTCGCCAAGGTCGACCAGCGCCTGCGCGTCACCAAGGGCGCCTGGAACCCCACCGCGGTCTCCCGCAAGGTCCAGTGGCTGGCCAACGGCAAGAAGATCAAGGGCGCCACCAAGGCTCGCCTGCGCCTGACGGCGAAGCTGGCCGGCAGGAAGATCACCGTCAGGGTCACGGCCACGGCCCCGGGCATGACCGCGGTGACCGTCAGGACCGCTGCGGGCAAGAAGGTCAAGCGCTGACACGCTGACCCACGGACCGCAGGGGTACGGCGACGCGGGGGCGTCGCCGTACCCTTGCGCCATGCCCGACCACGACGCCGACACCCTGGTCACCTGCACCATCGAGCGCGGCATCGCGCGGGTGCGACTGAGCCGTCCCGACAAGCGCAACGCGCTCACCCTCGACACCCTCGAGCAGCTCGTGGACACCGCCCGGATGCTGGGCCGCGACAAGTCCGTGCGAGCCGTGGTGATCGACGGCGAGGGCGACGCGTTCTGCGCCGGCCTCGACTTCGGGACCGTGCTCAAGCAGCCGGTGCGGGTCGCGACCGCCTTCGTGCCCCGCCCGTGGCGCGGGACCAACACGTTCCAGGAGGCGTGCTGGGCCTGGCGCCGGCTGCCGGTGCCGGTCATCGCCGCCGTCCACGGGCACTGCCTGGGTGGGGGGCTCCAGATCGCCCTCGCCGCGGACTTCCGCATCGCCCACCCCGACTCCACGTGGTCGGTCCTCGAGGGCAAGTGGGGGATCATCCCCGACATGTCCGGCGTACGCAGCCTCGCCGAGCTGGTCGGCATCGAGACCGCCAAGCGGCTGACGATGACCGCCGAGATGTTCAGCGGCAAGGAGGCCCTCGCGATGGGCCTGGTCGGTCGCGTCGACGCCTACCCGGCGGCTGCCGCGCTGGAGCTGGCCGAGGAGCTCAAGCAGCGCTCGCCCGACCAGCTCGCCGCCGCCAAGCGGCTCTTCAACGAGACGTGGACCTCCAGCCCCCGCCAGACCTTCGCCCGTGAGCGGGTCGAGCAGGCCTTCCTGCTCTTCAACCGCAACACCAAGATCGCCCGTGAGGCCGCCTTCGGGAAGGTCGCCCCGGTCTTCGGCCCGCGCTCGCGCTGATCCCGGTCGCCCGGCAGTGATCAGACCGGCGGCGGTGCCGTGGAGCCCCGTACGACGAGCGAGAGGGGCAGCATGACCGACCGGGCCGCCCGGTCGGGCTCGGCGATGGCGTCGAGCAGCATCCGCGCCGCCTCGGCCCCGATCTGCTGGTGCGGGATGGCCAGGGTGGTCAGCGGAGGGGCCAGCTTGTCGAGGAACGGCATGTCGTTGAAGCCGACCACGCTCATCTGGCGCGGACAGTCGATGCCGCGCTCGGCGAAGACGTCGTAGCACCCCAGCGCGATCAGGTCGTTGCCCGCGACCACCGCGGTGACGTCCGGTCGCGCGTCGAGCAGCTGGCGCAGGGCGCTCGCCCCGGACTCCTCGGTCCAGTACTCGCAGGTGACGACCAGCGCCGGGTCGACATCGAGGTCCCGGTCGCGCACCGCGTTGCGGAAGGCGCGCCGGCGGGCGACGCCGGTCGAGGTGGACGCCGGTCCGGCGAGGTGGCCGATCCGGCGGTGCCCGAGGTCGGCGAGGTGCGCGACCGCCATCTCGATCCCGGCGGCGTCGTCGGGGGTGATCGAGGGGATGTCGAGCCCGTCGGGGCGACGGTTGACCATCACCATCGGCACGCCCTCCCGCTGCAGCTGCGCCATCAGCGGGTGCTCGATGAGCGCGGTGGCCACGATCAACCCCTCGACCTGGCGCGAGCGGAGCAGCTCGATCTGGGCGCGCTCGCGCTTCGGGTCGTTGTCGGTGTTGACGATGAGGCCGCTGTAGCCGGCCGGCTCCAGGACGTCCTCGATCCCGCGCACGATCGGCGGGAAGAGCGGGTTGGTCAGGTCGGGGATGACCAGCCCGACGGTGGCCGACTTGGCGGTCTTCAGCCCGCGCGCCATCGGGTTGGGCCGGTAGCCGAGGCCCTCGGCGACCTTCATCACCCGGCGCGCGGTCTCGGCGTTGACCAGCCCACGGGTCGCGGGGTTGAGGGCACGGGAGGCGGTCGCGGGGTGGACCCCGGCGGCGTCCGCCACGTCCCGGAGCGTGGGGGTCTGCACAGCAGGCATCCTAGGGTTCGCCGACCGGGACCGGACGCCGCCAGCGTCTCCGGGCCGCCCATGCGCCGATCCCGAGCGGTACGGCGAGCGCGGCGTACGCGCCGTACACGACCGTGAAGCGGCCCGCGTCGACCAGGCCGGCGACCGCGATCGCGCCGAGGGCGCTGCCGACGAAGAGCGAGGCGGCGAAGAGCGAGACCACCACGGCGCGGGCCCCCGGCAGCACCTCGGTGGCCCAGGTCTGCAGCGAGKAGTGCATCGCCGGCCACGCGATGCCCAGCAGCACCGCCGACACCACGGCCACCTCGGGTCGCTGGGACACCGCCAGCAGGCCGGTGGCGAGCGCGGCGCACGCGGCGCCCAGCAGGATCAGCCGGGCCGGGTGCCACGCGAGCGAGAGGCGTCCCACCGAGGAGGAGCCGAGCAGCACCGCGATGCCGTAGACACCGGTCACCGCGCCGGCCACGGTCGTCGACGCCCCGGCGCTCTCCACGGCCGTGGGTAGCAGGGTCAGCGCCCCCAGCAGCACGACCCCCTCGACGAAGGCGAAGAAGAGGACGAGCAGGGTGACCCGCGACCGGGCGACCGTCGCCAGCGAGGTCCACGCCGTGGCGCGCTCCCCGCTCCCGGCGGGCTCTGGCAGCCGGGCCAGCAGGACGGACAGCACGAGCGCCGCACTGCCGGTGAGGACGAAGGGGATCCGCCACGACGCGACGTCCGCGAGCAGCCCCGCCCCGGCCGACGCAGTGGCGGTGCCGACCGCGACCCCGACCATCAGCCCGGTGATGGCCTGCTGGCGGCGGGCCGGGGCGACGGTGTCGCCGAGGTAGATCAGCGCGGAGGGGTACGCCGCGCCGAAGAAGCCGCCGGCGAGCCCGCGCAGGATGCCGAGCACCAGCACCGTCGGGCTCAGCGCGGAGACCAGGCTCAGCACACCCGCCACCACCAGGCTGGTGCGCAGGGTGCGGACGCGGCCGTAGCGGTCGGAGGCGAAGCCCCACAGCGGCTGGCCGAGGCCGTAGACCAGGAAGTAGGCGCCGGCGGCGGTGACCACCTGGGTGAGGGGTACGTCGAGGCTCGCCGCGATCGCGACCAGCATCGGCGGCATCGCGAAGCGGTCCAGGGTGCTGACCAGGGTGGTGGCCTGCAGCAGCCGGAGCGGCGAGATCCGCCCGGTCGTCGCCACCTCGCTCTGCGGTGCCTCGCTCACCGGCGCACCACGAGGCCGGGATCGTCGAGGGCGCCGGCCAGCACGTCGCGCCCGTCGACCACCCGGGGCAGCCAGTGGCGGCGCAGGTCGAGCACGGTGCGCAGCGCGGCCGGGTCGACGGAGCCGTCGACGACCAGGCCGTCGCCCGGGTCGGCCAGCCGGTCGACGTACCGCTGCGCGAGCTCGTCGTCGAGGCCGAGACGGGCGGCGGCCGCCTCGACCGCGACGTCGGCCAGCCCGCCGCCAACGATGCCGGCGGAGGTCGCGGTGAGGACGGCGGCGAGGTCGTGACCCACCTCGAGATGCTCGTCGCGCACGACGCAGACCACGGTGGCGAGGTAGGGGGAGAGCTCGTCGCGCACGCTGGCGATGAGCGTGCAGCCGGCGGCCTCGGCGGTGAGCTCGTTGCCGGCCCCGAGCATGGTGGCCGCGCAGTCGCCGTCGAGCAGGGCCCGGAGCCGCTGGGGCGTCGACCCGAGCTTGACCACCTCGTAGTCGCCACGGGCCAGCCCGCGGCGCTCGAGGAGCGTGAAGAGCGCGAGCGCGAAGCCTGAGCCGGGCACGTCGACGCCGACCTTGGCGCCGCGCAGGTCGTCGAGGTCGGTGCCGGGCCGCGCCCAGACGCCGAGGCCCAGGCCGCGGTCGACGCCAGCCAGGATGCGTGCGTCGACCAGCTCGCCGAGTGGGTTGCCCGGGTCGAAGCGGTAGGCGAGCACGTTGTCGGGGTTGGTCAGGCCGACGTGCAGCTCGTCGTCGATGAGGGAGCGGAACTGCGCCGGGGACGACGTGACTCCCCGCTCGAAGACCTCCAGCCCGGCGGCGGCGAGGGCGCCGGTACGTCGCGCGACCTCCAGCACGACCGACGGCGTGAACGATCCCAGCTCCACCGCACGCGCGAGCGCCATGTCCCCTCCTGCCTCGCCGGCCGGCGCACTGCCAGCCGCGGGCACGCTACCTGAAAGTGCAGTCGATTGCAGCCCGCGCCCGTACCGCGAGCTGATCGGGAGCCTCGGACGGCGGCTCGGGCACGCCCAGCGCTTGACATTGAGTGGGGTGACGGTCAGGCTGCACTCGATTGCAGTGAGCGGCCGCACGGGTCGCCGCAGACGACCGAGCCGGAGGTGACGATGGACGAGCTGGTGGCCTCCGCCGTCGCCCACTGGGGCCCGCGGTTCACGACCAACGGCGTCACCACCGCCGACTTCACCCGGATCACGGCCGGCATCGAGCGCTGGGACGACTGGTGCCGCGCCTGGACCGACGAGGGCTCGGCGCACGAGCAGCTCGGCCGGGACGCGCTGGCCGAGGGCCGCACGCGCTCGGCCGGGGAGCACCTGGCGCGCGCCGCGGTCTACCACCACTTCGCCAAGTTCGTCTTCGTCACCGACCCCGCCCAGATGCGCGCCGCGCACGATCGCGCGGTCGCCTGCCTCACCGACGCGCTGCCCCACCTCGACCCGCCGGGCCGCCGCCTGGAGATCCTCTTCGAAGGGTCACGGCTGGTGGCGGTGGTGCGCACGCCGTACGGCGCCGGACCGCACCCGGTCGTGCTCATGCTGCCGGGGCTCGACTCCACCAAGGAGGAGCTGGGCTCGACCGCGCAGACCTTCCTGGACCGCGGGATGGCCACGGTCACCCTCGACGGTCCCGGGCAGGGCGAGGCGGAGTACGACCTGCCGCTGCGCGGCGACTGGGCGCCCGTCGCCGAGGCGGTCTGGGACGCGATCGGCACCCAGCCCGACCTCGACCGGAGCCGGCTCGCGGTGTGGGGCGTCAGCCTCGGCGGCTACTACGCGCCGCGCGTCGCCGCCGCCCTGCGCGACCGGGTGAGCGCGTGCGTCTCGCTGGCCGGCCCCTTCAACTTCGGTGAGTACTGGTCCGGACTGCCGCAGCTCACCCGCGACACGCTCCGCCACCGCTCGGGCGCGGCCGACGACGAGCAGGCGCGCAAGCGGGCCCTCGAGCTCGACCTGGCGCCCGTCGCCCAGGACCTGGTCGCCCCGCTGCTCATCGTCTTCGGTCGTCAGGACCGGCTGATCCCGTGGGAGAACGCGGTACGCATGCGCGACGCCGTCGCCGGCCCGGCCACCCTCCTGATGCTCGAGGACGGCAACCACGGCTGCGCCAACGTCTCGCCGCAGCACCGACCGATCACCGCCGACTGGCTCGCCRCCCGGCTGCTGGGCGGACCCGAGCCACGTTTCCCCACCACCGCAGATGCAGTGAACACCGCTGAGAAGGCAGGCTGACTGATGAACACCACCGACGCTCACACGCCCGGATCCCTGCGGGTCGGCTGGATCGGCGCGGGCCGGATGGGCTCCGCGATGGCCTCGCGGCTGGCCAGGGCGGGGGAGGACGTCACCGTCTGGAACCGCACCCGCGCCAAGGCCGAGGCGCTCACCGACGTGGGCTGCGCGGTCGCGGACACGATCGCCGACCTGCGCGGGCACGACGTGGTCTTCACCATGGTGTCGACGCCGGCCGACCTCGAGCAGGTGCTCACCGGCCCCGACGGCCTGCTGGCCGACCCGGACCACGTCCCCGGCTGCGTCGTCGACTGCTCGACCGTCTCCACCGAGTCGTCCGCCGCGATGCGCGCGGCCTGCGCCGAGCGCGGGGTGGCCTTCCTCGCCTCCCCGGTGAGCGGCAACGGCAAGGTGGTCCGCGCGGGCGGCCTGAGCCTCGTGGTCTCCGGTCCCGAGGAGACCTACCAGCGGGTGGCGCCGCTGCTCGACCACCTGGGCAAGGGCGCGACGTACGTCGGGGAGGGCGAGCTCGCCCGCCTCGCCAAGATCTGCCACAACGTGATGCTCGGCGTCGTCACCCAGAACCTCGCCGAGATCACCGTTCTCGCCGAGAAGGGCGGGATGTCGCGGGCGGCGTTCCTGGAGTTCCTCAACAAGTCGGTGATGGGCTCGGTCTTCACGACCTACAAGAGTCCGGCGTTCGTGCACCTCGACTACACGCCGACCTTCACCCCGATCCTGCTGCGCAAGGACTTCGACCTCGGCTTCGCGGCGGCGCACGAGCTCGACGTACCGATGCCCGTGGCGGCCGCGGCGGCCGCCGCCGTGCAGGGCACCGTCAGCAGCGGTCGCATCGAGGAGGACTTCGCGATCCTGCTCGACCAGCAGGCGATGCTCTCCGGGCTCGAGCTCAAGCCCGAGGAC
>NZ_JBFUMD010000151.1:0-7596 GCF_054049555.1 Nocardioides sp. P5_C9_2 | reverse complement strand
CGCCAGCACGACGACGAACCACGTCACCGCGAGCAGCACGGGCAGCACGACGACCGCGCGCGGTCGGCGTACGAACCAGCGGCACGCCTGCACCAGCGCGACCGTCCAGGCCACCAGCAGCAGCGCCGTCACCCACCACGGGGCGCCGACCACCGTGGGTGTCGTGGCGATCAGGAAGAAGACCGCCGCCAGCCCGATCATCCCGCCGAAGGCCCACGGGGAGGCGACCTCGCGGCGGACGGGCGCGGGCCCGGTCAGCGCTCGCTCACTCAGTTGTCGGGGGTGCCGTCGGCGAGGCCGTCACCCGAGGCGGGACCGTCCTCGTTCCACTTCGGGTCGTTGTCCCACTCCTCGTTGCGCTCCTCGACCTTCTCGAGCGCGCGGCCGGCCTCCGCGGCGGAGGCGTAGGGGCCGAGCCGGTCCGCGTTCTTGCAGCCGTCGTGGCCCTCGACCGTCTTGTGCTTCAGGCAGTACCAGTACTCCGAGTCGCTCATGGGACGAGAAACTACACTCGCCCTCGTGCCATCCCTAGCTCCTGCGGCGATCTCGCCGCGTCGTGCCGTGCCCGCCTCGATCCCCCGCCCCGAGTACGTCGACCGGCCGGCGCCCGCGCCGTTCGAGGGCAACGAGGTGAAGGACGCGGGGACGATCGAGCGGATGCGGGTCGCCTGYCGGTTGGCGGCGCGGGCCCGCGACCTGGTGGGTGAGCACGTCGTCCCGGGCGTCACCACCGACGAGCTCGACCGGATCGGCCACGAGTTCCTCTGCGACCACGGCGCCTACCCGTCCACCCTCGGCTACCGCGGCTTCCCCAAGTCGCTGTGCTCGAGCGTCAACGAGGTCGTCTGCCACGGCATCCCCGACGCGCGGGTGGTCGAGGACGGCGACATCGTCAACATCGACATCACCGCGTTCCTCGACGGCGTGCACGGCGACACCAACGCCACCTTCCTCGCCGGTGACGTCGACGAGGAGTCCCGGATGCTCGTCGAGCACACCCGTGAGGCCCTGGACCGGGCCATCCGGGCGGTGAAGCCGGGGCGTCGCATCAACGTGATCGGCCGGGTCATCGAGGCCTACGCCAAGCGCTTCGGCTACGGGGTCGTCCGCGAGTTCACCGGTCACGGGATCGGCACGTCCTTCCACAGCGGGCTGGTCGTGCCGCACTACGACGACCCGCGCTACGACGACGAGATCCGGGTCGGCATGACGTTCACCATCGAGCCGATGCTCAACCTGGGCACCCACGAGTGGGAGATGTGGGACGACGGCTGGACGGCCGTGACCCGCGACCGCCGCCGCAGCGCCCAGTTCGAGCACACCCTGCTGGTCACGCCGTCCGGCGCCGAGGTCCTGACCGTCCCGTAGTCCACGCAGCCGTAGTTCACACGGCCGTCACACGCGTACCCCTAAGGTGTGGCGCCATGGACTCGATGTTCCACGGCTACACGGGCGGGACCGGGCCGGCGTACGACGAGATGTTCGACGCCAGYGCCATGCGCCCGGCGTACGACCAGTTCCGCTCGACGCTCGACACGATGACGATGGCCGAGCTCGCGACCCGGGTGGAGGCGCTGCAGGCCAGCTACCTCGACCAGGGCGTGACCTTCGACATCGGCGGCGAGGAGCGGGCGGTCCCGCTCGACATCCTGCCGCGGGTGATCGAGCAGGACTCGTGGTCGACCATCGAGCGCGGCGTCCAGCAGCGGGTGCGCGCGCTCGAGGCGTTCCTCGCCGACGTGTACGACGCGGGGCAGGTGTTCACCGACCGGGTCATCCCCCGCCGGGTCATCGCCACCTCGTCGCACTTCCACCGCGCGGCCGCGAGCGTGCGCCCGCCCAACGGGGTCCGCGTCCACGTCAGCGGCATCGACCTGATCCGCGACAACGACGGCGAGTTCCGCGTCCTGGAGGACAACGTCCGCGTGCCGTCGGGTGTCTCCTACGTGATGACCAACCGCCGCGCCATCGCCGCCGCGCTCCCGGAGACCTTCGCGCACCACCGGATCCGTCCGGTCGCCGGCTACCCGCAGCGGCTGCTGGCCGCCCTGCGGGCCGCGGCTCCCGCCGGCGTGGCCGATCCGACCGTCGTGGTGCTGACGCCCGGCGTCTTCAACGGCGCGTACTTCGAGCACGCGCTGCTGGCCCGCACCATGGGCGTCGAGCTGGTCGAGGGCCGCGACCTCGAGTGCCGCCGCGGGCGCGTGATGATGCGCACCACCCGCGGCCCGGAGCCCGTTCACGTGATCTACCGCCGCGTCGACGACGAGTTCCTCGACCCGGTGCACTTCCGCGGCGACTCCCTGCTCGGCTGTCCCGGTCTGATCGACGCGGCCCGCTCGGGCCAGGTCGTGCTGGCCAACGCGGTGGGCAACGGGGTGGCCGACGACAAGCTCGTCTACACCTACGTCCCCGAGCTGATCCGCTACTACCTCGACGAGGAGCCGGTGCTGCGCAACGTCGACACGTGGCGCCTCGGCGACACGGACGCCCGCGAGGAGGTGATGGACCGCCTCGACGAGCTCGTCGTCAAGCCGGTCGACGGCTCCGGCGGCAAGGGCATCGTCATCGGCCCCGCCGCGTCCCGCGCCGAGCTCGACGAGCTGCGCGGCAAGGTGATGGCCGAGCCCCGCAACTGGATCGCCCAGCCGGTCGTCCAGCTCTCCACGGTCCCGACCTTCGTCGACGGCAGGCTCGGCCCGCGGCACGTGGACCTGCGTCCCTTCGCCGTCAACGACGGGTCGAAGGTGTGGGTGCTGCCCGGCGGCCTGACCCGCGTCGCGCTCCCCGAGGGCGAGCTCATCGTCAACTCCTCACGCGGTGGCGGCTCCAAGGACACCTGGGTGCTGGCCGGCCCGACCGTCGCCCCGGTCCGCGAGGAGGTCGTGGTCGAGGCCACGCCGGCCGAGCCCCCGAGCAGCGGTCCGGCGATCACCGACCTCACCGGGACCCGCGCCCAGCAGGAGCAGCAGGAACAGCAGCAGCAGGCGCGCGGGGTGGCCGCATGCTGAGCCGCATCGCGGAGTCGATGTTCTGGATCGGCCGCTACGTGGAGCGCGCCGAGGACACCGCCCGGATCCTCGACGTCCAGACCCAGCTGCTGCTCGAGGACACCTCCGGCTCGGAGGAGACCACCTGCCGCAACCTGCTCGCCATCATGGGCGTCGAGTTCGACCCCGACGCCCGCGTCGACACCCGGCTGGTGCTCGAACAGCTCGCCTACGACAGCAGCGCCCCCGCCTCGGTGGCCGCGGTGCTCGCCGCCGCCCGGGAGAGCGCCCGCCGCGCCCGCGAGACCCTGTCGGTGGCCATGTGGGAGGCCCTCAACACCACCCACCGCAGCGTGGTCACCGGCCAGTTCCGCGCCGCCGGACCGGCGTCCGGCTTCCGTTGGGTGCGGGATCGGGCCGCCCTCATCAACGGCGCCGCCGACGCGACGATGACCCGCGACGAGGGATGGCAGTTCCTGATGCTGGGCCGCTGCCTCGAGCGGGCCGACATGACCTCGCGCCTCGTCGCCACGGCGGCGTACGCCGGTGGCATCGGCTCGCCGTGGACCAACACGCTGCGGGCGTGCGGCGGCTACGAGGCCTTCCTGCGCACCTACAAGGGCGCCGAGACCGAGCGCGGGGCCGCGGAGTTCCTGCTGCTCGACCGGCTCTTCCCCCGGTCGGTGGTCTTCTCCCTCAACCGTGCCGAGCAGTGCCTCGACCACCTCGACGCCGGCGGCCGTGCCGGGGTGCAGAACGACGCGATGCGGCTCATCGGCCGGACCCGCGCCGACCTGGAGTACCGCTCCCTGAGCGACGTCGTGGCCGACCTGCCGGGTGAGATGGAGAAGCTCCAGCGCACGTGCGCGCTGGCCACCGAGGCCGTGACCCGGCGGTTCTTCGCCGGGTCCGAGGGCACCAACTGGCAGGGAGGGCGGGTCTGATGCAGCTCCGGATCATCCACACGACCGGCTTCGAGTACGACGGCAAGGCGTTGGCGTCGTACAACCAGGCACGGATGACGCCGCTCACCGCCCCCGGGCAGATCGTGGTGCACAACCGGCTGGTCGTGAGCCCCACCCCGTGGACAGCGTCCTACCGCGACTACTTCGGCAACGAGGTGACCTCGTTCGAGGTCCTCGACCCGCACGGCTCGATGACGATCACCGCGACGTCGACGGTGCACACGGAGCGGACCCCCTCGCCGGGCCCGGTCCTGTCCTGGGAGGAGATCGCCGACCCCGAGCTGACCGACCGGTGGACGGAGTACCTCGAGCTGCCGCCCCTCGTCGCCCCTCCCGAGGACGTCGCCCGCACCGCCCGGGAGATCGCGGACTCCAGCGCCACGCCCGGCGAGGCGGCCCGCCGCGTGTGCGACCACGTCCACCAGCAGGTGGCCTACGTCCCGGGCACCACCGACGTCGCCACGCCGGCGGCCGAGGCCTGGGGTCAGCGCTCGGGGGTGTGCCAGGACATGGCGCACCTCGTCATCGGGGCGCTGCGCAGCATCGGCATCCCGGCCCGCTACGTCTCGGGCTACCTCCACCCCCGGGCGGACGCCGAGGTCGGCGAGACCGTGCAGGGCGAGTCGCACGCGTGGGTCGAGTGGTGGGACGACGGCTGGCAGGGCTTCGACCCCACCAACGACCTCGAGCCCGGCGACCGCTGGGTCGTGGTGGCCACCGGCCGCGACTACCTCGACGTCCGTCCGCTGCACGGGATCTTCCACGGCGCCGGCACGTCGTCGGTCTTCGTCGAGGTCGCCGTCACCCGGCTGGCCTGAGCCCGCTCCCCTCTGTCATGCTCGGGCCAGCGAATGGGCTGGCCGGGCGACCGCGTTCCCCTCACGGGGACCGAGGAAGGTCCGGGCTCCACAGGGCAGGGTGATGGCCAACAGCCATCCGGGGCAACCCGCGGGACAGTGCCACAGAGAACAGACCGCCTCTCCCCACGGGGAGCGGCAAGGGTGAAACGGTGGTGCAAGAGACCACCAGCGCTCCGGGCGACCGGAGCGGCTAGGTAAACCCCACCCGGAGCAAGATCGAGCAGTGTGTGACCGAGGGCGGCCCGCCCGAGCACACGGGTAGATCGCTCGAGGGGGTCGGCAACGGCTCCCCTAGATGGATGGTCGCCCCGCCTCACGGCGGACAGAACCCGGCCTACAGGCCAGCCCATTCGCCACAAGCCCGAGACGACGGGCCCGGACTGTCTTCGTCCGCCGCCGGGAGGCAGGCTCAGGCGGTCTGCGAGCTGGGCAAGGCTGATGCGTGCGTCGCACGGAATCCCTTGCCGATGAGCCAGGCCGGGAGGAACACCAGTTCGAACAGCCCGCCGGGGACCAGGAGAAGCAGGCCGGCGCCCGCGCTCATGTCGAGGACCCCGAGGAGGTYGAGCGGTACGCCGATGGTGAGCGAGATGTATCCGATCAGACCGAGCATCGCGATGGCCCGGGGAACCAACCGCCCGATCAGGAGGAGGTACGTCAGGATGATGCCGCCGATGCCGGTGGGCACGTAGACCCACAGCAGGTGGTTCGGGACGACGAGCGACTGGGTCAGGAGGTAGATCCCGCAGGTGGCCGAGACGAGGCACTCGGTGATCCTCAGTCCCGGATACCAGACTGCGAGGCTGGGGTTGACGTCTCTCAGGACTGGATACATCAGGAGGCCGATGCCGACGACCGCGAGCCCGGAACACATCATCAGGACGACGCCGAGGGTCAACGAGCCTCGGTCGGGGTCGCCGTCGACGAACGTCTGGATCAGGCTCGTCCCGAACATGGCAGTCATCATCTGGAGGATGAAGAGAACGCCCACCGCAATGGCGGTCGTCCTCCTGTTCGGGGTGTGCATGGTGGATCGGGTGGCTCTTGGGATGCTCAGGGTGGTCATGGCTCGCCTTCCGTCGGCGTCAGGACCGAGTTCCCTAACGGTGTTAGATTAGAATCGAAACATACGCCTAACAGTGTTAGATTGTCTAGGTGCGCGAGCGGTGAGGACAGGCGTGGGACGTAGATCGGCCGAAGATGCGAGCAGGGCGCCCGTGAACCGGGAGCGCGCGCTGGCAGTCGCTCTGGCGGTGGCGGACGGCGAGGGGATCGAAGCCGTGACCATGCGCCGGCTCGGGCGCGAGCTGGGCGTTGAAGCCGCTTCTCTGTACCACCATGTCAACGGCAAGGATCAGATCCTCGACGGGCTGGTCGACGTCGTCGCCGCCGAGATCGAGCTTCCCGACCGGTCGACCGAGTGGCGCGAGGCGATCAGCCAACGGGCTCACCGAACCCGTGCGGTCCTGCTCCGCCACCCCTGGGCCGTCAGCTTGATGGCTTCGAGGAACACCCCGGGGCCTGCCACCCTGGGACTGCTGGAATCGGGGATCAGATCGTTTCGCGAAGGAGGATTCTCGATCCTCGCTGCCGCTCACGCGATCTCAACGCTCGACAGCTACGTGCACGGATTCGTGCTGCAGGAAGCCAACCTGCCCTTCCACGACGAGTCGGAGCTGGCGACCATGACCTCGGCCATCATGGAAGCGTTCCCCGCCGCGGCCTTCCCCTACCTCTTCGAGCTGACCGTCGAGCACGTCCTCCAGCCCGGCTACGACTACGGCCAGGAATTCGACTCCGGGCTCACGCTCGTGCTCGACGGTGTCGCCACGCTGCGATAGATGGATGACCCACCACGGCAGGCAGGGTCCAGGTGCCCGTCAGGCGGCGGGACGTCCTGCGCGTCTCGGTGTCCCGCGTTGAACCGGCCAATCGCCTCGGCCACGTGCGCGCGGCCAAGCCGGGTGTTTGGCCGCATGCCCATGTCCTGCGGCTGACGTCCTTGCCATACTCACGTCGTGGACGAGGACGACAACCGGCTGAACTGGGGGCAGGTCGCCGCAGCGGCCGGCGCCGCGATGTCCGCCGCATTGCTTCTGTCGACGCTTGGCGTGGCGGGCACGATCGTCGGAGCGGCGATCGGAAGCGTGGTTGCCAGCGTTGCGACCCACGCGTACAGCCGCGGGATCAAGGGGGGCCGCGAGCGCGCGAAGTCCGGCTTGAAGGCAGGTCCGGCCGCCCGCGACCAGGCCCCGCCAGGACCGCCCGAGCCGGCTCCGGCGGCCCGGCGCGGTCTGCCGTGGAAGCGGATCGCCGTCGGAGCGATCATCCTGTTCGTCGGGGTCATGGTCGTCATCACCGCCGTCGAGCTGACGACGGGCAAGGCAGTGTCGTCGTACACGGGTGGTAGCGACGAGGACACGCAGACCACCATCCCGGGGGTGAGACAGCCAGCTTCGACGCCGCAACCCGAGCCTTCTCCCTCCGACACACCGACGGAGTCGCCCTCGGAGACCGCCACGCCCAGCGAAGGCACCACTCCGAACGACACGACCAGTCCCTCCCCCACCGAGTCGCCGACGCCGTCACTGGAGTCGCCGACCGGCACTCCCCTCACAACCCCGGAGCAGACAACGTCCTCTCAGCCGGGCTGATCGGTCGGCGTCGCCCCGTCGAAGACGTCGAGGAAGGCGGAGGTCAGGGGCGCACGTCGAGGCGGTGTTCGCCGCGAGCACCTGGCGATGGAGCCATCGCTGGCCGCACGCCCGCACGGTCGTTTGC
>NZ_JBFUMD010000150.1:0-7636 GCF_054049555.1 Nocardioides sp. P5_C9_2 | reverse complement strand
GTCGCTGCTCGCCGTGCCGTGGCTCCTGGGACCGCACGTCGAGCCCAGCCTCTTCGTGTTCATCCTGTTCTACGGCCTCGACTGGGTGGCCACCGTCCCACCGACGGTGGCCCTGTGCCGCCAGCACTTCGGCGCGGAGCGGGCGGCGGTCGTCTTCGGCTGGGTGTTCGCCGCGCACATGGTCGGCGCGGGGGTCGCGGCCAGCTTCGCGGGCTGGGTCCGGGAGTGGCGGGGCGACTACTTCGGCGCGTGGCTGACCGCCGGGGTGCTGTGCGTCCTCGCAGCAGCGGCGTGCCTGACGATCCCACGTCTGCCCGTCGGCGCCACGGCGGCCTCAGCGCGGTGAGCTGATCGGCACGCCGGCCTGCTCGAGGCGCCACTCGGTGTGCAGCCGCTCGGCCTCGCGCTCGGGCCCCGCGGGCACGGCGGTCAGGTCGTCGGACAGCCCCAGCGCCCGGCAGGCCTCGGCGAGCACGTCGTCGTACGCCGCCAGCGTCGCGTCGCGTCGCACCTTGCTGGCACCGGGGACCGGGGCGAGCACCTCGGCGCGGATCCGGTGCAGGTCGGCCACGACCCGCTCGAGGGGGCGCCCGGCGGGGATCGGAGCGCGGGGTCGGTGCCGCTGCACGAACCGGCCCAGGGCGGGGGCGTACAGCGCCCCTCCCACCACCAGGCCCAGCATCGCGGTGCACGCGACGACGGCCAGCAGGCCGCTCACCATGCCCGTCACGGTACGCCGGGCGCGCGCCCTTGTCACCGGCGTGCGGTCAGCCGCTCCCGGAGGGCCGCGTCGCGCCGCAGGCGCACCAGGTCCCGCTCGCGACGCGAGGAGATGACCGCGGCGAGGTAGTCGTGCGGTGCGGTGCCGGGGGGCGGTGGCGGGGCGACGTACGCCGCGACCTGCTGGGCCAGCCGCGCCCCCAGCTCGTCACGGTGCCGGGGGTCGAGGGTGGCCTGGCGGCCGAGGTACTGCCGCACGGCCAGGGCCAGCCCGGTCGGCAGGGCCGCCATGTCCGCGGTCCGGGCCCAGGCGGTCAGCCCGGACGGCATGGTGGCCGGAGCGGCGAGCTGGAGCCGGACCCGGCTGCGGACCACGTAGGTGCCGGCGGCGTAGTCACCCAGCCGTTTGCCCTTCGTGGAGAGCATCGCGGAGAAGAAGGCCGGCACCCCGAGGAAGAGGTAGATCTCCACGAACCCGATGAGCGCCCGCACGAACGCGTGCTGGGCGGTGATGGGACCGGCGTCGTCGCGCACCGTGCGCAGCCCCATCGCCAGCTTGCCGAGTGACCGCCCGCCGCTGAGGGTCTCCACCCCGGTCGGCAGCAGGAGGAACACCGCGATCAGGGTGCCGATGTAGGCCACGTGCGCCAGCGCGCCGTCGGACTGCAGCGCGGCGATGCCGAAGACGAAGATCGTGGCGATCAGCGCCAGGACCGTGACGAGCACGTCGACGAGGCCGGAGACCATGCGGGCCCCGAGGCTGGCCGGGGGGAGGTCGAGCGCGACCGCCTCGCCGGTGACGTGGTCGTCGGCGGTGAGGCTGGCGAAGCTCGGATCGGGCATCGGGGCCAGCATAGGGTGACGCCGTGGACCTCGACGCCTACGTGGTGACGCACTCGGCCGAGTGGCAGCGGCTCGACGAGCTCGCCGGGCGACGCCGGCTCACCGGGGCCGAGAGCGACGAGCTGGTGGAGCTCTACCAGCGGGTGGCCACCCACCTGTCGGTGGTGCGCACCTCAGCCCCGGACGCCGGCCTCATCGCGCACCTGTCCTCGCTGCTGGCCCGGGCCCGCCACCGCACCGTCGGCACCCGCGCCACCACGTGGCGCGGGGTGCGTGACTTCTTCGCGCTGCGCTTCCCGGCGGCGCTCTACCGGCTGCGCTGGTGGTGGCTGGCCTGCCTGGCGGGCAACGTCGCGGTGGCTGCCGTCATGATGTGGTGGCTGCTCGGCAACCCGGGCGTCGAGCAGTCGCTGCTCACCCCCGACGAGGTGGACCAGCTGGTCCGCAACGACTTCGAGGGCTACTACAGCGAGTACGTTGCCTCGCACTTCGCGGCCCAGGTCTGGGTCAACAACGCGTGGGTGTCGGCGCTCTGCATCGCCCTCGGCATCCTCGGGGCACCGGTGGTCTGGCTGCTGTTCCAGAACGTCGCCAACCTGGCCGTCATCGGCTCGATCATGACCCGCCACGACCACGCCGCGCACTTCTGGGGACTGATCCTGCCCCACGGGCTGCTCGAGCTGACGGCGGTGTTCGTCGCCGGGGGAGTGGGGCTGCGCCTGTTCTGGTCGTGGATCGAGCCGGGTCGGCTCTCGCGGGCCCAGTCGCTGGCGCGCGAGGGCCGCACCGCCGGGACCGTGGCCCTGGGCCTGGTCGTGGTGCTCGCGGTCAGCGGCGTCATCGAGGGCTTCGTGACGCCCTCCCCGCTGCCGACCTGGGCGCGGGTGGGCATCGGCATCCTCGCCGAGCTGGCCTTCCTGGCCTACGTCTTCGTGGTGGGTCGCAACGCGGTGCTCCGCGGGCACACCGGCGACGTCGACGCCGCGCTCCTCGAGGACCGGGTCGCCACCCAGGCCTAGACCCGGGCGGATCGCGCTCAGAGCAGGCCGCGCGCCTTGAGGGAGAGGTAGTGGTCGGCCAGTGCCGGCGGAAGCCGCTCGGCGTCCGCGTCGAGCACGTGGACCCCCATCGACCCCAGGACCCGGGCCGCACGCTCGCGTTCCTCGAGGACCTGCGAGGCCGCGGCGGCGGCGTACACGTCGTCGAGCGAGCGGCGCTCGCCCACCAGGTCTCCCAGGGCGGGGTCCCGCACCGACGCGACGACGACCCGGTGGTGACGGACCAGGGTCGGCAGCACCGGCAGGAGGCCCTCGTAGACCGCTGCGGGCTCGAGCGGGGTCAGCAGCACCACGAGCGCCCGCTGCCGCCCGAGCCGGGTGACCTCCCCGGCCAGCGCCGACCAGTCGGCCTCGGCGATGACCGGCTCGAGGTCGGCCATCGCCTCCTGCAGGCGGGCGGCGATGTCGCGGGCGCCGGCTGTCCGCACGCGCGCCCGCACGGTGCGATCGCCGGCGAGGAGGTCCACGCGGTCACCGGCCCGTGCCGCGAGGGCGGCCAGCAGCAGCGCCGCGTCCATCGCCGAGTCGAGACGTGGCACGTCACCCACGCGACCCGCCGAGACCCGGGACGTGTCCAGGACGAGCACCACCCGTCGGTCGCGCTCGGGCTGCCAGGTGCGGACGACCACCGAGCGGCTGCGGGCGCTGGCGCGCCAGTCGATGGAGCGGACGTCGTCGCCCCGGACGTACTCGCGCAACGAGTCGAACTCGGTTCCCTGGCCCCGGACGCGGACCGCCGCACGCCCGTCGAGGTCGCGGAGCCTGGCCAGCCGCGAGGGCAGGTGCTTGCGGGACTCGAAGGCCGGCAGCGACCGGACGGTGCCGGGCACGTCCAGGGTGGCCTGGCGGCAGGCGAGACCGAGCGGCCCGACCAGGCGCACGGTCACGCCCACGGCTCGCAGGTCACCTCGTCGGGTGGGCAGCAGCGGCGTCGTCAGCACGGTCCGGGACCCGGGACGCAGCAGCACGCGGTGCCGGTTGTCGGCGGCGCCGGCGCTGGGCTGCCACGCGTCGCGGACCAGGCCGCGGACCCCGCGTCCCGCGGTGGCGACGACCAGGCGGGAGGTGGTCGGCGATCCCGTGCGCACGGTGCCCGGAGGACGACGCGTCACCTGCAGCGACGCGGGCCGCGGGGCGAGGAGCCAGTCGGCGGCGGTCACCAGCGCGACCAGCAGCACCCAGGTCCACACCGTGCCCATGGTCGGGCGCAGCACGACGGGCACCAGCCCGACCAGCAGCAGGAGGGGGACACGCCCGGTGAGGGTCATCAGGTGGCGGCCATCGTCAGCGGGGCACCGGGACCGAGCCCAGCGCGGAGGCGAGCACGGCGTCGACGTCGACACCCTCGAGCTCGGCCTCGGGTCGCAGGCCGAGTCGATGCACGAGCGTGGCGTGGGCCAACGCCTTCACGTCGTCGGGCGTCACGAAGTCGCGCCCGGTCAGCCACGCCCAGGCCCGTGCCGCGCGGAGCAGCGCGGTGGCACCGCGCGGGGACACCCCGAGTGACAGCGAGGGGGACTCGCGGGTGGCCCGGGCGATGTCGACGACGTAGCCGGTGACCTCCGCGGAGACCTGCACCGCGCGGACCGCGGCCTGCCCGGCGACGATGTCCGCGGGTCCGGCGACGGCGGTGACCCCGGAGGCCGCGACGTCGCGCGGGTCGAAGCCGGCGGCGTGGCGGCGCAGGATCTCCAGCTCGGCGTCCCGGTCGGGGATCGGCAGCACCAGCTTGAGCAGGAACCGGTCCAGCTGAGCCTCGGGCAGGGGGTAGGTGCCCTCGTACTCGACCGGGTTCTGGGTGGCGGCGACGAGGAACGGGGAGGGCAGCGGGCGGGACACTCCGTCCACCGAGACCTGGCCCTCCTCCATGGCCTCCAGGAGCGCCGACTGGGTCTTCGGGGGCGTCCGGTTGATCTCGTCGGCCAGCAGCAGGTGGGTGAACAGGGGGCCCTCACGGAAGGCGAGCTCCCCGGCGCGTCCCTCGATCACCATCGACCCGGTGATGTCGCCCGGCATCAGGTCGGGTGTGAACTGGACCCGCTTGGTGCCGACGTCGAGGGCAGCAGCGAGCGTGCGCACCAGCAGGGTCTTGGCCACCCCGGGCACGCCCTCGAGCAGCACGTGCCCGCCGCACAGCAGGGCGACCAGCAGCCCCGACACGGCGGCGTCCTGCCCGACGACCGCCTTGGCGACCTCGGCGCGGACGGCGGCCAGCCGGGCACGGGCCTCCTCGGCCCCGCTGGGGTCGGTGGGCGCGGTGGGGTCGGCGGCTCCTGCGGTCATGTGGCACGTACCTCTCTGTCGAGCTCGGCCAGCGAGCCGGCCAGGTGGATGAGTTCGTCGTCGGTGCGGGGCGGGGGAGCGGTGTCGTCGAGCAGTGCGGCCACCTCGTCGGTGCGTCGGCCCAGGGCGCGGGCGACGTCTCGCACCAGCGTGTCGGTGTCGTGGGCGGGCAGGCCGAGGTGGGCGGCCGCCGTGGCCCTGCTGTGCTGCCGCAGCGCGCGTACGGCGTGCGCCCGGTCGCCCGCGTCCCGGTAGAGCCGCCCCCGCGCGTGGGTGGTCTCCAGTGCCCTCACGGTCACCGGGAGGGGCTCGGTGGCCAGGGGCCCCAGGCGTCGGCCGCGCCACCAGGCCACCGCCACCATCGCCAGGCCGGCCAGCCACACGGCCGGCAGCAGCCAGGGCGGGAGCAGGCCGCGCAGGCTCACGCCGTCGTCCGCGCTGAGGTCGGCCAGGTCCGGGACGTACCAGACCAACCGGTCCTGCCGACCCAGGAGACGCAGCGCCACGGTGGCGTTGTCGGCCCGCAGGACCTGCTCGTTCTCCAGCACCCCGGGGGCACCGAGGAGCAGCAGCCCGTCGTCCGCCGAGGCGAGCCACCAGCCGTCCGGGCCTCCGAAGCAGCCGGCGGAGGTGGGCCACGCGGTCGCCCGGTCCACCTCGACGGCCAGGCCGCGCAGGACGTCGAGCCCGCCGTCGGTGCAGCCGGCCGCCCGCGACGAGCCCGGGACGGAGGTCGTGCCGGCCGCGTCGATCCCCAGCGCGTGCACGGTGCCCGGTCCGGGATCGGCGACCACGACGGTCGCCTCGCGGGTGTGCGCCAGCAACCGGCGGGCCGTGCTGCGCCCCAGGTGGTCGGCGGAGGTCACGAGCACCGTCGTGCCGGCGTCGACGGTCGCGTCCTCGAGGGCGGCGGCCGAGCGCACCACGTCGACCTCGACGCCCTCGTCGGCCAGCACCCGGGCCAGCGCCTGCGCCCCGGTGCGCCCGGGGTTGTCGGGGTCGTGGGTGGCGGACGTGCGTGCCCCGCTGCCCAGCAGCACCGCCACCAGGAGGGCGACCAACGTGCCCGCGCCGACGAGCGCGCCCGTGCGGTGCCGACGCCACCAGCCCCTCACGAGGCACCTGCCAGCTCGTCGTCGAGCGCCAGCACCGACCGGGCCTGCTGGGGGGTGGCCGACCGGTCGCCGTACAGCACGAGGTCGAAGAGCCGGGCGCCGTCGTCGACCTGCTCCTCGTGGCCCGGGTGCAGCGCCCGCAGCGCCAGGGCCAGCTCGTGAGCGGTGGCGCCGGGAGCGTCGTCGAGCAGGCCGCGCTCCACCTGGCGCACGGCCAGCGCACGGAACCCGTCGACCAGTGCGCTCCCGTGGTCCCCGACCGCGTACGCCGCCTCGGCGCGCGAGCGCCACTCGTCCGCCGTGAGCGTCCCGTCCGGGACCGCGGCGGTGGCGACCTGCCGCAGGGCGCGGGTGGTCCGGGTGCGGGTCGCCAGCCAGACCAGGGCCAGCACCAGGCCCAGGCCGACGAGCGTCGCGAAGAAGCTGGTCAGGGGAGGGGCCGACGACGCCGCGTCGAGCCCGCGGAGGATCGCGCGTCGCAGCTCCGCGAGCAGGCGGTCCAGGACGTCGTCRTCGCGGTAGTCGGGGTGCAGCAGCTCGCGGCGCAGCAGCGAGCGCCCCTCGCCCGGACTCGGGACGAGCGGCGGCTCCGCCGGCAGCCGCAGGATCACGCGCCGAGGATCCCGGCCTGCTGCATGAGGGTGATGTCGTGGCCCTCCGTGCGCATCCGCAGGTCGAGGTACTGCAGGGCGGTCACCGCCGTGGTGAAGGGGGCCACGAAGGCCGCGGTCACGACCGAGGCGATCGCCTGGCCGACGATGACGACGAGGACACCCGACTCGCTGGGCAGGCCCCCCAGCAGCGCCCCCTGCGCCAGGAAGCCGAACGGGATCGCCAGGACCGTCCCGGCGACCTGCGCGACGACCACCGTGAGGAGGGCGATGCCGAACGTGCGCCAGAACGCGCCCCGGGTCAGGCGGTAGCCGCGGGCGATCGCCCCGAAGACCCCGACGGGCTCGAGCATCAGGGCGGGCACCGGGAGGTAGTAGACGCGCACCCAGAACCACACCAGGAACGCCAGGAAGATCGGGGCGCTCACGAGCCCGTAGACCACCGGTCCCTCCCACCCGTCCGCGGCGAGTGCGACCGGGACCCAGCTCAGCGCGTACAGCGCGACGATCAGTGCCAGCGCCAGTCCCAGGGTGACGGTGAGCCCCACCAGCCGCCAGCGCCTGCCGCGGGTGGCCGCCCAGGCCTGCCCGAGCGTGAGTCGCCGACCTGTCGCGGCGGCGGCCACCACGTGGGCGATCATGCCGCCGACGAGGATCAGCCCGATGGTCTGCAGGACGGAACCGAGCCCCAGCGACCCGAGCGAGCCGAGCACGCCGGAGACGTCGCCGCCCAGGTCGCCGGAGGCGTCCACGGTGAGCGAGAGGTCGAGCGCGAGGCTGAGGAACGCCGTCACGACGACCGGGATCGCCATCGCCACGGCGGCGACCAGCACGGCGGAGCCCACCGTGGCGGTCGGGTTGAAGCGGATGATGCGGAAGGCCGCGTCGTACATGTCCGACAGCGCGAGCGGGCGCAGCGGCACGGCGCCCGGCTTGTGCGCGGCCCCGAGCATCCCCGGCGGCGGGGCGGACGGCGACCACGGCGGGCGCGGGGACGGCGTGGCGC
>NZ_JBFUMD010000149.1:0-7674 GCF_054049555.1 Nocardioides sp. P5_C9_2 | reverse complement strand
GACCGCGGCTGGAGCCACGGCCGCGGCGGCTCGATGCACCTGCAGTGGAAGGAGGCCGGCGCGATGGGCACCAACGCCATCGTCGGCGGCGGCGTCCCGCAGGCGGCCGGCTTCGCCTTCGCCCACCAGCGCTCCGGCACCGACGCGGTCGCGGTCACCTACTTCGGCGACGGCGCGGTCAACATCGGCTCCACCCTCGAGACGATGAACCTCGCCGGCGCCTGGTCGCTCCCGGTCTGCTTCTTCATCGAGAACAACCGCTACGCCGTCTCCACCTCCGTCGAGGAGGCCACCGCCGAGCCCCGGCTCTCCGCGCGCGGGATGGGCTTCAACCTCGCGTCCTGGAAGGTCGACGGGCAGGACCCGCTGGCCGTGCACCTCGCCATGGCCGAGGCCGTGGAGCACATGCGCGCCGGTCGCGGCTCGACGGTCGTGGAGGTCGACACCTACCGCTTCTTCCACCAGAACGGCGGCTTCGCGGGCAGCGCGTTCGGCTACCGCGACAAGGAGGAGGAGAAGGCGTGGCGGCTGCGTGACCCGCTGACCGTCACCTCCGCGCACCTCGAGCGCCTCGGCCTCCTCGAGGACGGTGAGGCCGCCCGCGCGCTCGCGCAGGCCAAGGCGGTCATGGAGGAGATCGGCGACGTCCTCCTGGAGCCGGTGCCCGACGGCAAGCCCGGCCAGCGCCGGATCCGCGCCGACGAGTGGCCCGACCCGGCGTGGGTCGACGTCGGCGTCCGCGGCGACCTCTCCGAGATGGACGACGCCCGCGTTGTCGCCGCCGACGGCCACGCCGTCCCCGTCCAGGACATGAAGCTGGTCGAGTCGATCGCCGCCGTCCTCGGGCGCCGGATGGAGACCGACCCCGGCGTCATCGTCATGGGCGAGGACGTCCACCGGCTCAACGGCGGCACCAACGGCGCCACCCGAGGGCTCAGCGAGCGGTTCCCCGACCGGGTGCTCGGCACGCCCATCAGCGAGAACGCCTTCACCGGCCTYGCCTGCGGCGTCGCGCTCGACGGCCGCTTCACGCCGGTCGTGGAGTTCATGTACGCCGACTTCATGTGGGTCGCCGCCGACCAGCTCTTCAACCAGGTCGCCCGGGCGCGCCACATGTACGGCGGGGACGGCGCCGTACCCCTCGTGCTGCGCAGCAAGGTGGCCATGGGCACCGGCTACGGCTCCCAGCACTCGATGGACCCGGCCGGCGTCTTCGCCACCTCGGCCGGGTGGCGCATCGTCGCGCCCTCGACGCCCTACGACTACGTCGGCCTGATGAACACCGCCCTGCGCTGCCAGGACCCCGTCCTGGTGCTCGAGCACGTCGACCTCTACAACGCGGTCGGGCCCGGCCCCGTCGACGACCTCGACTTCTGCCTGCCCGTCGGCAAGGCGGCGATCCGCCGCGAGGGCAAGGACGCCACGATCCTCACCTACCTCGGGATGGTCCCCTTCGTGCTCGAGGCCGTCGAGGAGTTCGGCGAGGTCGACGCCGAGGTGATCGACCTGCGCTGGCTCGACCGGGCGAGCATCGACTGGGACACCATCGAGGCGTCCCTCACCAAGACCAACCAGGTGGTGATCGCCGAGCAGGGCGCGGTCGGCACGTCGTACGGAGGGTGGCTGGCCGACGAGATTCACCGCCGGTTCTTCGACCTGCTCGACGCCCCCGTCCGCCGGGTCACCGGCGCCGAGGCCTCGCCCAGCATCAGCAAGGTGCTGGAGCGTGCGGCGATCGCCCAGAAGGACGAGGTCATCGYCGAGCTCACCGAGATCGCGAGGTACTGACGTGGCACAGGTGCTACGCATGCCGGGCGTCTCGGCCAACGCGACCGAGGCCGTGCTGGCCGAGTGGCTGGTCGCGGAGTCGGCCGAGTTCGCCGCCGCCGACGCGCTGGCGACCGTCGAGACCGACAAGGCCCTCGTCGACGTGGAGGCCGAGGCGGCCGGCGTCGTCCTCAAGACCCTGGTGACGCCCGGGTCGCAGGTCGAGGTGGGCGCCCCGATCGCCGTGCTCGGCGGGGTGGGGGAGCGGGTCGACGACCTGGCCGCCCTGCTGCGCGAGCTCGGCGTCGCCGAGGACTCGACGCCCGTCGTCACCGAGCGGCGCGACGTCCCCGACCAGCCGGTCGAGCGGACCGAGCCCGAGGTCGACCCGGGCTCAGGCGCCCCCCTCGCGGAGCCCGCCGCCGTTGTCGAGCCCGCGTCCGTCGAGCCCGAGCCCGAGGCGGGGCCCGCGGCCACCGCGGCCACCAACGGCCGCCCCGCACCGTCGCCGGGCCGGGTCTTCGCCAGCCCGTTGGCCCGCAAGATCGCGCGCGACGCCGGACTGGTGATCGAGGAGATCCCGGGCACCGGGCCGCGCCAGCGGGTGCTGCGCCGCGACGTCGACGCCGTGCTCGCGTCGCGCCGTACGGCGCCCGCGTCCGCCCCGGCCCCGGTCGCTTCCCACGGAGTGCCCGACGACGGCTTCGAGGACGTGCCGCACACCCGCCTCCGCCGGGCGGTCGCGGAGCGGCTGGCCACCAGCAAGCGCGAGGCGCCGCACTTCTACGTCCGCACCACGGTCCGCGTGGAGCGGTTGCTCGCGCTGCGCGCCGAGCTCAACGAGGCCCTCGACGGCGAGGTGAAGGTCTCGGTCAACGACCTCGTCGTCAAGGCGGTGGCGCTGGCCCACGAGCGGGTGCCCGCCCTCAACGTCACCTGGACCGACGACGCCGTACGCCGCTGGCGCACCGCCGACATCGCGGTCGCCGTCGCCACCGACCGCGGCCTGGTCACGCCGGTGCTGYGCGACGTCGGCCACCGGTCGGTCTCGTCGGTGGCCGGTGCCGTCCGCGAGCTGGCCGGCCGCGCCCGCGAGGGACGGCTCCGCCAGGAGGAGCTGGAGGGCGGCTCGATCACCGTCACCAACCTCGGGATGTACGGCGTCGAGGAGTTCGCCGCGATCATCAACCCCCCGCACGCCGCGATCCTCGCGGTGGGTGCGGTGCGCGAGGAGCCCGTCGTGCAGGACGGGTCCGTCGTGCCCGGCTCCGTGATGAGCCTGACCCTCTCGGTCGACCACCGGCCCGTCGACGGCGTCGTCGCCGCGCGCTGGCTGGCGGAGCTGACCGGGTTGTTGGAGCACCCCGTGCGGCTGCTCGCCTGACGACGGCGCCGACCGGCGCCCGGGGTCCTGGGAGGACACCCATGGAGAAGAAGCAGAACGCAGGACCGACGCGGCGCTCGGTGCTCGGGGGAGCGGCAGTGGCCGCGGGAGCGCTGGGCGCGAGCGCCGTGGGGTCGCCCGCGGTGGCCGGGCGTGGCCACCCGGGCGGCGGGCACGGTCACGGGCCGGGGCCGCGCGAGTACGTCCTCACCGGCGGCTACGTCCTGTCGATGGATCCCACGGTCGGCGACATCGACGGTGGCGACGTGCACGTCAAGGACGGCCGCATCATGGCGGTCGGGCGCGGCATCCGCGGCGGGGGAGCGCGCATCGACGCCCGCGGCACGGTCGTGATGCCCGGCCTGGTCGACACGCACTGGCACCTGTGGACCACGCTCTTCCGGTCGATGTCGAGCTCGTCGCCCGCGACGGCGTACTTCGCGCTCAATGTCGCCAACGGCGTCCGCGCCCTGCCCACCGACCTCTACCAGGGCGCCCGGCTCGCGCTCGTCGACGCCCTCAACACCGGGGTCACGACGGTCAACGACTGGTCGCACAACCTGCGCACGCCCGAGCACGCCGACGCCAACCTGCAGGCCCACCGCGAGATCGGGCTGCGGGGCCGCTTCTCCTACGGCACCCCGCAGGGCTACCCCGGCACCTCGGTCATCGACCTCGACGACATCGCCCGGGTCAAGCGCGAGTGGTTCGACAGCGGCCGGCTCCCGCTGATGCACCTCGGCCTGGCCGGACGGCCGCCGGGACTGGTCGGCGAGGCCGTCTTCCGGCCCGAGTACGACGCCGCGCGCGCCCTCGGGCTGCCGGTCAGCTACCACGCGAACTCGACCCGCGCGCAGGGCGCGCTCGAGATGGTGCGCCAGCTGGGCGAGCAGGACATGCTCGGCCCCGACACGCAGCTGATCCACGCGCTCTACACGACGCCGGCGGAGCGGGCGACGATCCGCGACACCGGCGCGAGCGTCAGCATCTCGCCGATGTCGGAGCTGCTCATCGGCTACGGCATCTCCCCGGTCAAGGACATGGTCGACAGCAACGTGCTGCTCACGCTGTCGGTCGACACCATGTCTCTGGTCGGGTCGGCCGACATGTGGGCCGTGATGCGGCTGACGACCGGGCTGCACCGCGGCGTCTCCGAGCAGGAGCTCTCGATCGGCACCCGCCGGGTGCTGCAGATGGCCACCCTCGACGCGGCCCGGAGCCTGGGCCTCGGCGACGTCACGGGCTCGCTCACGCCGGGCAAGCGGGCCGACGTCGTGATGGTCCGCCGCCACGACGTCGCGACGGCCCCGGTCATCGACGTGGCCAACACCCTCGCGCTCGCCGCCGGGGCGGAGAACGTCGACACCGTCATCGTCGACGGTCGCTTCCGCAAGCGCGGGGGCCGCCTCCTCGGCATACACACCGAGCGGGTGGTGCGCGGCACCGAGCAGGCGATCGCGGCGCTGCTCGCGCGCTGACTCCGTCTTCTGCCCCCTCACGCCACCTCGTCGTGACTCACCTCCCCCTGGCGAGCGGTGCGTCAGCCACCTTCCGGCTCGGTCGAATCGTGGCTGGCGCACCCGTCATACGGCGTGTCGCGGCGACGCGCCGGGACGGCGGTGACGCAGCCACCTTCCACCCGACGCGGAACGTGGCTCAGTCACCGCTCCCGCGGGGGACCGGGGACGTCAGGCCGGACCCATCACGCTCAACGGGTCGAGCCCGAGCGCGGTGAGCACGGTGCGGGCGGCGTTGCGTCCGGGCCGGCCGGAGACCGACCCGCCCGGGTGCGTGGTGGACCCGGTGAGGAAGAGGCCGGGGAGCCCCGTGTCGTACCGCGGCCAGCCCGGCAGCACCTGCCCGTGGAGCAGGAACTCCCCGCCGTGGCAGGAGCCGCCGAGGTTCTGCGGGTTGTGGGCGGCGACGTCGACAGGGGACTCGGTGCGCATCGACAGGATGTCGAGCTCGCCCAGCCCGCGGGTCCGCTGCCGGACGAGGTCGACCAGCGCGGCGCCGTACCCGTCCTTGGTGTCCGCCCACGACCGCCCGTCGGCGCGCTCCCACGGTGCGATGGTGAGGATCTTGAAGGTGCCGCCGGAGCCGGCCACGCGGCTGGGGTCGACCACGGTCTGGTTGACCACCAGCAGCCACGGGTCGTCAGCGTCGACCTCGCCCGCGGCGCAGCGGTCGAGGTGGCGGGCCATGCCGTCGGCCGTGCCCAGGCCGGCCGCCGCGCCTGCGACCCCCGCGTCCCCGAAGGACAGGTCACCGGTCAGGGCGGCGTGGACAGCCAGCACGCTCAGTCCCGGGCGCCAGGTGTCGCGCGCCTCGACGAGGTCCGGCGAGGGAGCGCCGCCGACGACCTGGTCGGCCAGCCGGGCGAGGTGGCTGCCGGCGACGACCGCCCGCTCCGCGGCGACGGTCCGCCCGCCGACGCGGACGCCGGTGACCCGGTCGCCGTCGGTCAGGTAGCCGTCGACGGCCGCCGAGCACACCACCCGCCCCCCGTGCGCGGTGATGACCCGCACCAGCGCCTCGGGCAGCGCCTGGCTGCCACCGACCGGGGTGGTCCAGCCGTGGTCGAGGCGTCCCACGGACAGCGAGGAGGGGAGGAAGCCGGTGCCGGGGCGGCGCGGGTCCTGGATCGTGGCCATCGCCAACCACAGCACGAAGGAGCGCACGACCGGGTGCTCGTAGGTCTCGTGGACGACGTCCCAGGCGCTGTGCGACCGCAGGGCCAGGTAGGCGCGGGTGATGGCGTCGTCGAGCGGGGGGAGCGCGGAGCTCCACCGGCCGTGGGCCGCCCCGAGGCCTCCCCGCCAGGCGAGGACCATCGCCTCGAAGGACCGCGCGTCACGGGTCGACCAGCGGGCGAGCTCGTCGACGGTCGCGGACAGGTCCGGACGCATGACCAGCACGTCGCCGTCGGGCTGCGGCATCACCACTGCGGGGTCGGTGGTGAGGTAGCGCAGGCCCTGCTCGGCGACCAGTCCCAGCTCGTCGTCGCGCACGAGCGGGTTGTTCTGGATCAGCACGTGGGCGCTGCTGCACGAGTCGTGGGCGAAGCCGGGCAGGGTCAGCTCCTCGGTGCGGGTGTTGCCCCCCACCGTCGGCGCGGCCTCCAGCACGAGGACCTCGAGCCCGGAGCGGGCGAGGTAGGCGGCGGCGACCAGCGAGTTGTGCCCGGCGCCGACGACCACCACCTCCGCGCGGTCGGGCAGCTCGTCCGGGGCCGGTGTGCTCTCCATGTCGTGCTCCTCTCCGGGGTCAGGGTGGCAGCGGCCACAACCGATTGCAACCACTCCGAGCGCGCTGGACCGGCTCACGACCGGATGACCGCCCCGCCGACCGCATCCCCGAATGGGGCGACTTCGACGCGTACGCGGCGCCGCTGCCCGCGCGCGCCGCTGGAATTGCCCGGGATCCCTTGACACCTGTGGCGTAGTTCACAACACTGGCGATGCCGCAATCGATTGCGGATGAACCGAGGAGGAAGCATGGTCCAGATTTCCCGAGGTCGTGGCCGAGGATTGATGGCCGCCGCGGTGACCGGTGTCCTGGTCGCCAGCCTGGCCGCGTGCGGTGGCGACGACGGCGGCAGCGAGGGTGGCAGCGACGACCCGATCGTCATCGGCACCTCGCTCCCGCTGACCGGTGAGTTCTCCCAGCCCGGCCAGGCCGCCGAGCAGGGCTACAAGGTGTGGCAGGAGATGATCAACGCCGAGGGTGGTCTCCTGGACCGCCAGGTCGAGCTGAAGATCAAGGACGACGCCTCGAACCAGAACACCATCGTCACCGACTACAACGCGCTGATCAGCCAGGACAAGGTGGACCTCCTCCTCGGGACCTTCTCCTCGCTGCTCAACCTGCCGGCCTCCGCCGTGGCCGAGAAGAACCAGATGCTCTACGTCGAGCCCGCCGGCGGCTCGCCGGACATGTTCAACCGAGGCTACGAGTACCTCTTCTTCGCCCAGCAGGCCACCGCCGACAAGCAGGGCAAGGTGTTCGCCGAGTGGGTGRCCCAGCTGCCCGACGGTGAGAAGCCCAAGACCGCGGCGTACCCGACGCTCGACGACCCGTTCGCCGCCCCCAACGTGGCCGGCATCCAGGCGATCCTCGAGGACGCCGGGGTCGAGACGGTCTACGAGGAGACCTACGCGATCGACACCAAGAACTTCGACACCATCGTCAGCTCGATGAAGAACGCCGACCCCGACCTGGTCGTCCACGGCGCCCAGTTCGAGGACGGCATCGGCATGACCCGCGCGATGCTCAAGGCCGACTTCACCCCGGACATGTTCTTCCAGACCAACGCACCGTCCTTCGGCAGCCAGTTCACCGACGGCATCGGCGAGGAGAACACCGAGGGCATCTTCTACGCGGTCAGCCACTCGGCCGACGCGGACACCCCCGGCAACGCCGAGTTCGTCGCGAAGTACCAGGAGATGTACGGCGAGGGTGAGGTCCCCGAGGACGCCGCCGACGCGTTCGCGGCCGCGGAGGTGATGCAGGCGGCGGTCGAG
>NZ_JBFUMD010000148.1:0-7711 GCF_054049555.1 Nocardioides sp. P5_C9_2 | reverse complement strand
CCAGGAAGATCTCGTGGACCTCCTCGGTGATGCCAGCACTCGCGTACGTCGACAGGAGGCGCTGCCACGACGTCGCGGCGAGCTCCGCCTCCTCGCGCAGCTCGCGCCGGGCGGTCTCGACGGCGGGCTCGTCACCGGCGTCCCGGAGCCCGGCGGGCAGCTCGACGAAGTCCTGGCCGTTGGTGTGGCGGTACTGCCGCAGGCACAGCACCCGCTCGTCGTCGTCCAYGGCCAGCACCACCACGGCACCGGGGTGCTCGAGGGAGAGTCGGCGGAACCGGTCGTCGGGGTGACCCGGGCGGGCGACCACGTCCTCGCGGAGGGCGACGATCCAGTCGTCGCGGTGCAGGTCGCGCGACTCGTGGACGGGCCAGGCGGCGGGCCGGTCGGCAAGGACGGCGTCCGGAGGTGCGGCCTCGTGACGATCCTCGTGACGATCCTCGGAGATCATGGGGACGACGCTATACGGTCGGCTCATGACCCTCCTGAGCCTGACCCGCGACGAGGCAGCGAGCCGATCCTCGATGCTCTCCGTCGAGCGGTACGACATCGACGTCGACATGTCCGACCTGCTGGACGGCGAGCGCTTCGCCTCGACCAGCACGGTGACGTTCACCTGCTCCTCCCCCGGTGCCTCGACCTTCGTGGACATCGCGGCCGACGTCCGGTCCGCGACCCTCAACGGCGTCGACCTCGACGTGTCCACCGCCGCCGACGGCCGGCTCCCGCTCCCCGACCTGGCCGCGCACAACGTGCTCGTCGTCGAGGCCGACACCACCAACACCGCCTCGGGCGAGGGCATCCTGCGCACCGTCGACCCGACCGACCAGCTGGTGTACGTCTGGACGAGCCTGGAGACCGACGAGGCCCGACGCCTGTGGGCCTGCTTCGACCAGCCCGACCTCAAGGCACCGCACCGCTTCACCGTCCTGGCGCCTGCCGCCTGGACCGTCACCTCCAACTCCGCGCCCGACTCCGTCGACGCAGCCGACGCCGGCGACGTGCGGGTCTGGCGCTTCCCCGACACGCCGCCCCTGTCGACGTACGTCGTGGTCGTCAACGCCGGTCCGTTCCACGAGGTCCGCCAGCAGCACGACGGCTACGACCTCGGCTTCTACTGCCGCCAGTCACTGCGTCCGCACCTCGAGCGCGACCTCGAGGAGCTGGTGACGCTGACCCGTCAGGGGCTGGCGTTCTTCGGTGAGAAGTTCGGCGTCCCGTTCCCGCAGGAGCGCTACGACCAGGTCTTCGTGCCCAACCTCGGCGGGGCCATGGAGAACTGGGGCTGCGTCACGTACGGCGACGCCCAGCTGTTCCGCACGCCGCCCACCCACCAGCAGCGCCAGGTGCGCGCCGAGTTCGTCTTCCACGAGATGGCGCACATGTGGTTCGGCGACCTGGTGACGATGCGCTGGTGGGACGACCTGTGGCTCAACGAGGCCTTCGCGTCCTGGGCGGCCAACTGGGGCCTGGCCAACGCCAGCGAGTTCACCGAGATCTGGTCGAGCTTCCTGGCCCTCTTCAAGCGCACCGCCTACGAGATGGACATGGGACCGGCCGCGCACCCCATCCGCGGCGAGGTCGCCGACGTGTCGGAGGCGATGGCCAACTTCGACGCGATCACCTACGTCAAGGGCCAGGGCGTGCTCCACCAGCTCGCGGCCTTCATCGGCGAGGACGCGTTCGTCGCCGGGCTCCAGGCCTACTTCGCGCGCCACTCGTGGGGCAACACGGTGCTCTCCGACCTGATGACGGCCTTCGGCGAGGCCGCCGGCCGCGACCTGGGTGACTGGACCCGCGCGTGGCTGGACCGGGCCGGCACCGACGTCCTCAGCCTCGAGGACGGCGTCCTGACGGCCCTCTCCCCCGACGCCGAGCCGCCGCGGCCGCACCGCGTCGACATCGCCTCGTACGCCGTCGTCGACGGCGGGCTGGAGGCCACCGGCACCACGCCGGTCGTCCTCACCACGCCCGAGGTCGCGGTCGACCTCCCGGACGGCGCGCTGCGGCTGGTCAACGCCGGCGACCTCACCTTCGCGGCCGTCCGGCCCGACGAGGAGTCGCGCCGGCTGATGTTCGAGCACGTCGCGGACCTGCCCGACCCGCTGTCGCGGGCCCTGGTGGTTGGCACCGCCTCCCAGCTGCTGCTGCTCGGCGAGCTGGCCCCGCGGGTCGCGGCGGGCGCCATGACCCGCGGCCTCGCCTCCGAGACCAGCCCGGCGCTGGTCGAGGCGTTCCTCGCCATGGGCATGCAGTTCGCCGACCGGTGGGCGCCCCGGGACGAGGCCCCGGCCCTGCTGGCGGCCTTCGCCGACGCGGCGATGGCGCTCGCGGACTCCGAGGCGCACCGCCAGCCGGCGTTGCGCTCACTGGCCGCCTCGGCGTCCACGGAGGCCCACTGGCGGGTCCTCGACGAGGCCGCCGGAGCCGCTGGCGACACCGACCTCGCGTGGCGCATCGCCGTGCGCCGGGCCGAGCTCGGCGACTACGACGCCGACGCGGTGCAGCGCCTGCTGGACTCCGATCCCGACCCGGACGCGCGCACCCRACGGCTCAACGTGCTGGCTGCGCGGCCCGACCTGGAGTCCAAGCAGGAGGTGTGGGACGCCTTCTTCGTCGACTACAGCGTCCCCGCCAGCCGCGAGACCCTGGTGCTGGGCGCCACCTTCTGGCGTCCCGGTCAGAGCGACCTGCTGGCCCCGTTCGCGATGCGCTACCTCGAGGAGCTGCGCACGCTCAAGGGTGGCCTGCTCAACCAGGGCCTGGTCATCCGGGCGATGTACCCGCTGGGCGTGGGCGACGAGAAGTTCCTGGAGGCTGCACGGGTCGCGTCCGAGGACCGGTCGCTCAGCGCCTACGCACGCAACCAGCTCGCGTCCAACACGTTCGTGCAGACACGGATCCTGCAGGCCCGTCAGCTCTAGCCCGTCAGCTCTGGCCCGTCAGCTCTGGCCCGTCAGCTCTGGCCCAACGGCTCTGGCCCAACGGCTCTGGGACAGGTGCCCGCCCCGACTACGGGGCGGGTACCTCCTCGTCGGCGTCGATGCGACGCAGCTCCTCATCGATCGGGAACCGCAGCTCCCGCTGACGCTCGATCGCCGCGCCCACGAGCCCGGCGAAGAGCGGGTGCGGCCGGGTCGGGCGCGAGCGCAGCTCGGGGTGCGCCTGGGTGGCCACGTAGTAGGGGTGCACGTCGGCCGGCAGCTCGACGAACTCGACGAGCCCGTTGTCGGGGTTGCGGCCGGAGAAGACCAGCCCGGCCCCTTCGAGCTGTCCGCGGTAGGCGTCGTTGAACTCGTAGCGGTGGCGGTGCCGCTCCTCGACGCGGTCGGCGCCGTAGGTCGCACGCACGACGCTGCCGGGCGTCAGCTCGGCGGGCTGGAGGCCCAGCCGCATGGTGCCGCCCAGGTCGCCCGCGCCCTCGACGTACTGCTTCTGCTCCTCGATCGTCGAGATGACCGGGGCGGCGGTGTCGGGGTCGAACTCGGTGGAGGCAGCGCCCTCGATGCCGGCGACGGTGCGGGCGTACTCGATGACCATGCACTGCAGGCCCAGGCACAGGCCCAGGGTTGGGATGCCGTTGGTGCGGGCGTAGGTGAGGGCGCCGAGCTTGCCCTCAAGGCCGCGGATGCCGAAGCCGCCGGGGACGCAGACCGCGTCCACGTCGTGCAGGTGCTTGTGGGCGCCCTCGTGGGTCTGGCACTCGTCGGAGGCGATCCAGCGGATGTTCACCTTGGCCTCGTGGGCGAAGCCCCCGGCGCGCAGCGCCTCGCCGACGGAGAGGTAGGCGTCGGGCAGGTCGATGTACTTGCCCACGAGCGCGACCGTCACCTCCTCCTGCGGGTGGTGCACGCGGCGCAGCAGGTCGTCCCACACCGTCCAGTCGACGTCACGGAACGGCAGGTCCAGGCGACGTACGACGTAGGCGTCCAGGCCTTCACGGTGCAGCACCTTGGGGATGTCGTAGATCGACGGCGCGTCGGCGCAGGTGACGACCGCCTCGTCGTCGACGTCGCACATGAGCGCGATCTTGCGCTTGATGCCCTCGGGCAGGTCCCGGTCGGCCCGGCAGACGATGGCGTCGGGCTGGATGCCGATGGAGCGCAGCGCGGCGACCGAGTGCTGGGTGGGCTTGGTCTTCAGCTCTCCCGACGGGCCGATGTAGGGCACCAGCGAGACGTGGATGAAGAAGCAGTTCTCCCGGCCGATCTCGTGCCGGGTCTGGCGGGCCGCCTCGAGGAAGGGCAGCGACTCGATGTCGCCGACCGTGCCGCCGACCTCGGTGATCACGACGTCGATGTCCTCGCCACCCATGGCGAGGATGCGGTCCTTGATCTCGTTGGTGATGTGCGGGATGACCTGGACCGTGTCGCCGAGGTAGTCGCCGCGACGTTCCTTGGCGATGACCGAGGAGTAGACCTGCCCCGTCGTCACGTTGGCGATCTGGTTGAGGTTCGTGTCGAGGAACCGCTCGTAGTGGCCGATGTCGAGGTCCGTCTCGGCACCGTCGTCGGTCACGAAGACCTCGCCGTGCTGGAACGGGTTCATCGTCCCCGGGTCGACGTTCAGGTAGGGGTCGAGCTTCTGCATCGTGACGCGCAGACCGCGCGACTTGAGCAGCGCTCCCAGGCTCGAGGCGGTGAGCCCCTTGCCGAGCGAGGAGGCGACGCCTCCGGTCACGAATACGTGCTTGGTCGGCGTCCGGTTCTTCACGGGGTTCTAGCCTACCCGAGCGGGACCGGGCCGTCGGCACCGGACACACCGAAGGATCCGCCGGGGGTGGCGAGTGCCCGAGCCAGGGCCAGCACGGCGGTCACCCGGCCGGCGGCCGTGTCGACCCCGTCGACGGTCGCGACCTGGGCCGAGACCGGCTCGGCACGCAGCCGGCCGAGCTGTCCCTCGCCACCGTCGCCGGTGTCACCGACGACCACGACGCCCGCCGCGGCCCGGTCGAGACCGGTCACGATGCCCGAGAGGATCGCGTCACCGCCCTCGRCGGCCGGCTCGTCGCCCAGGACCACCAGCACGAGCGGCGCCCGCCGGTCGACCTCGCCCGGTGAGGTCACCAGGTCGGCACCGGTGAGGCTCTCGAGGATCGCCCGTCCCTTGCCGTTCGTGGCCTCGCCCTCGGGCGTGGTGGTGGCGACCGCGAGGCCCATCAGCTGGCCGATCCGGTCGTACGTCGTCGCGTCGGCCGCGATGGCGTCCTTCTGCTGGGTCATCAGCTGGCTTCCGAGGGTGTCGACGAGCGTCTTCTGGTCGGGTCCGACCATGGTCTCGGTGAGGTCGTAGCGCGCCGACACGGTGCCGCCGGCGGCCGCGACCTGCTCGGAGAGGGCAGTGACGACCTGCTCGTCGGATCCGGGCACGGTCACCAGGGCGACGGAGCGCTCGGCCAGCCTCCCGGCCACGAGCGCCGGCGCGACCGCGCCGGTGAAGCTCTCGGCGTACGCCGCCTGGGGCGTCTGCTCGCTCGCGGGGCTCACCTCGGTGGGGGCGGCCTCGGTGACGTCGGAGAGCAGCCCCCCGCCGAGGACGATGCCCACGGCGAGGGCCACGAAGAGGGCCACGAGAGTGGTCAGGTGCTGGCGGAACGTCATCAACGGAAGAGTCCTTGCAGGCTGTCGATCAGGTCTGTGGTGGTGGGACCGGCGGCGGTGGCGATGGCGTCGGCCCACTCCTGGCCCACGGGGGTCACCCCGATGGCGGCCCCGAGGGCCACCAGTCCGGCCAGGGCCAGGGCGAGCAGGTGCCGGGGGCGCACCGCGCCGTCGTAGAGCCGCGGAACCGCAGCGGCGTCGACGAGGCGGGGGCCCACCTTGAGGCGGGTCAGGTACGTGCTGGCGAGGCCGGCACGCCGGCGGTCGAGGAAGTCGTCCAGGGTGGCGTGCATGCCCACGCCCACGATGAGGCTCGCCCGTCCGGTGTCGGCGAGAACCAGGGCCGCGTCCTCGGTGGTCGCCCCGGTCTCGAACCGCAGCGGGCGGATCCCGGAGCGGTCCAGGCGCTCGGTGGCCGCGCGGGTGGCGCCCCGCTCGACGAGGGCGATGACGTCGGTGGCCTTGCGGAGCACCTCGAGCGAGGGGAGGTCGTCGGAGGTGGCGCTGGCCACCACGATGTCGGGCTGGTGACCTGCGTCGCGCAGCGCGTCGGCGCCCAGGTCGACCCCGATGAGAACCGGCTTCTGCTCCTTGATGAAGGGCTTGATCCCGGCGAGCTCCTGCTCCCAGTCGTGCCCCCGGACGACCACGACGACCGGGCGGTCAGCCAGCTCGGTGGCGGTCCGCGGGACACCCCGGCCGTGGAGCAGCAGGTCCTGCTCGCGCCGGAGGAACTCGGTGCTGTTGTGGGTGAAGCTCTCCAGCTGGGCACGCAGCCCGAGCCGGGCGGACTCCATCTCGGTCTCGACGAGGTCCAGGTCGACCTCGCGTCCGGCGGCGACCTGGCGGTCGTCGACGTGCAGGACGCCCTCGTGGAGCCGGACGCGCGCCCCGTCCTTGACGGCCGTCAGCGCCTCCGCGCCGCAGCCGTCGACGACGACGACACCGGCCGCGGCCAGGACCTGCGGGCCGAGGTTGGGATAGCGCCCCGAGATCATCGGCGAGACGTTGAGGACGGCGCCGACCCCGGCGTCGACGAGCGCCTGGGCGGTCGAGCGGTCCATGTCCTGGTGATCGACGACGACGATGTCGCCGGGACGCACCCGCGTGAGCAGGTGGGCGGTACGACGGTCGACGCGGGCGGTGCCGGACAGGCCCGGCAGGGCGGGGGCGGAGCGTTGCCGCGTGGTGATCCTCATGACCGGCTCATGGTGTCAGCCGGGGGCGGCGCCTCGCGGGACGCCGGGCGCGGCGTGTCAGGCCGACCGGGTGAGCCGGGTCACTGCTCAGGCGCAGGCGCCGGCGCGGGCGGGGGCGGCGGTGTCGAGCAGCTCCCGGGCGTGGGCCCGCGCCGCGTCGGACTCCTCGACGCCGGCGAGCATCCGGGACAGCTCCTTCTCCCGAGCCGTGTCGTCGAGGACGACGAGGCCGGACGTGGTGACGGTCCCGTCGCTCTGCTTGTGCACGACGACATGCCGGTCGGCGTACGCCGCGACCTGCGGGAGGTGGGTCACCACGAGCACCTGGGCCCGCCTGGCCAGCACCGCCAGCCGGCGCCCGATCTCGATCGCGGCCTTGCCGCCCACACCGGCGTCGACCTCGTCGAACACGAAGGTCGGGACCGGGTTGGACTCCGCGAGGCTCACCTCCAGGGCGAGCATCACGCGAGACAATTCACCGCCCGAGGCCCCCTTGTGGAGGGGCCGCGGGTCGCTGCCGGTGTTGGCGGCCAGCAGGAACTCGACCTCGTCGAGCCCGCTGGCCGTGGCGCGCAGCCACGTGTCGCCCACCCGCAGCACGCCGGGCGTCGGGCGCTCCGGCTCGGCCACCTGGTGCTGGGCGACGGCGACGGTGACGACCGCGTGCGGCATCGCGAGCTGGGTGAGCTCGGCGCTCACCTGCGTCCCGAGCGACCCGGCCGCGACCTTCCGGGCCTCGGACAGGCGTGTGCCGGCCTCGGCGAGCTCCGCACGCAGCCGCCCCTGCTCGGAGCGCAGCTCGGCGATGCGGCCGTCGGTGTCGTCGAGGTCGAGGAGCCGCAGCGAGCCCTCCTGGGCCCACGTCAGGACGTCCTCGACCGTCTCGCCGTACTTGCGGGTCAGGGCGGTGAT
>NZ_JBFUMD010000147.1:0-7718 GCF_054049555.1 Nocardioides sp. P5_C9_2 | reverse complement strand
GCCGAGGTGTGGTCGTCGACGGTGAGCATGCACAGGACGCTCGCCGGCGCCGCCCCCGACTCGAGCGCTGCCCGCTGGGCGAGGTAGGCCTCCTTGCCCACGAAGTCTGCCTGCTTGACCCGGGGCCGCTGCATGCCCGCCTCGAGGATCGTGCGCTCGCTGTCGAGCTCGGCGCCGTAGGCGCGGTAGCCCTTCTCGATGCGTCCGGTGGTGCCGTAGACGCCGATGCCTGCAGGGACCGCGCCGTGCGGCGCCCCTGCCTCGAGGAGCGTGTCCCACAGGTCCGCGGCCGACGCCATGGGGACGTACAGCTCCCAGCCGAGCTCTCCGACGTAGGAGATCCGGGAGGCGAGGACGGTGATGCCCTGGACCTGGATCTCGCGGCAGGTCAGGAAGCCGAAACCGGCGTCGGAGACGTCGTCGTCGGTCAGGGACGCCAGGATGTCGCGGGCCCGGGGACCCCAGATGCCGATCGTGGACACGTCGTCGGTGAGGTCCGACAGGGTCGTCGCACCGACGCCGTCCTGCGCGGCGGGGAGGTGCGCGGCGAACCAGGCGCGGTCGGCCATGCCGTGCGCGCCCCCGGTGACGACCCGGAAGTGGTCCTCGCCGAGGCGCATCACCGTCAGGTCGGAGCGGAAGCCGCCCTTGGCGTCGAGCACCGGCGTGTAGACGACCTTGCCGACGGCCACGTCGCACTGCGACACGCAGGTGCCCTGCACCGTGGCCAGCGCCCCCGGACCGGTCACGTCGAAGATGCAGAACGCCGACAGGTCGATGACCGCCGCCGCCTCACGCATCCGCAGGTGCTCGGCGTTGATGATCGGGCTCCACCAGCGCGCGTCCCACTCGTGCTCGCGCGGCATGACGGCATCGCCGTACGCCTCGAGCAGGTGCGCGTTGGACTCGTACCAGAAGGGCCGCTCCCAGCCGGCGGTCTCGAAGAACACCGCGCCGAGCTTCTGCTGCGAGGCGTGCATGGGCGAGAGCCGCTGGTCGCGGTCGGAGGTGTACTGCTCGCCCGGGTGGATGATGCCGTAGGTCTTGATGAACGACTCGGTGGTGCGCAGCCGGGTGTGCTCGCGACGCTTCTGGTGGGTGTGGAAGCGGGCGATGTCGCTGTGGTGCACGTCGATCTCGGAGTGGCCGTGCGTCATCCACTCGGCGACCGCGCGACCGACGCCCGGGCCCTCCTTGATCCACACCGCCGACGCGGTCCACAGCCCCGCGACCTCGCTCTCGCCCAGGATCGGGTTGCCGTCGCACGTCAGCGACAGCAGGCCGTTGATGGCGTAGCGCATCTCCGCCCCCTCGGCTCCGAGCAGCTCGGGCATCAGCTCGTAGGCCTGCTCGAGCTGGGGGTCGAAGTCGTCGGAGGTGAAGGGCATCTCGGTCGGCGACAGTTTGGCCTGCTCGATCGAGGGGATGTCCTCGGGCTCGTGCAGGATCGCGCGGTGGGCGTAGGACCCGACCTCCATGTCGGCGCCGTGCTGGCGCTCGTAGCAGAACGTGTCCATGTCCCGGACGATCGGGAAGGAGATCTCTCCCTCCCGCTCGGCCAGCTGCGGGCAGGGCCCGACGCTGATCATCTGGTGGACGGCCGGGGTCAGCGGGATGCTGATGCCCGCCATGTCGCCCAGCTGGGGGCTCCACACCCCGGCGGCGATGACGACGGTCCCGGCCTCGATGTCGCCGCCGCTCGTCCGCACCCGGGTGATGCGCCGCCGGCCGTGGTCGGCCTCCTCGGTGTCGAGGCCGGTCACCTCGACCGTGGGCACGACGGTCAGCCCACCGGTCGCGAGCGCCTGCTCGCGCATGATCGTGCCGGCCCGCAGGGAGTCGACGACCCCGACGCCGGGCGTCCAGAACGCGCCGATGAACTGGTCGGTCTCGATGAAGGGCACCTTCTCCTTGACGAAGTCCGGGTCCACCAGCTCGGCCTCGATCCCCCACGCCCGGGCACTCGACATCCGGCGCCGCAGCTCCTCCATCCGCTCGGGCGTGCGGGCGAGCTCGAAGCCGCCCGACCGGGTGAAGACGCCCATCTCCTGGTACTGGCGCACCGAGTCGAGGGTGAGGTCGGTGATCTCGCGCGAGTGGTCCACGGTGAAGATGAAGTTGGACGCGTGGCCGGTGGAGCCGCCGGGGTTGGGCAGCGCCCCCTTGTCGATCTGGACCACGTTGYGCCAGCCCAGTCGCGTCAGGTGGTGGACCAGGCTGTTGCCCACGATCCCCGCTCCGATGACGACGACGTCGGCGGCTGCCGGAACCTCTGCCATGGCCACTCCTGTTGCGTAGTGCGCAACGTGTTGCGCTATGTGCGTCCCCTGAAATGTACGCCGCCGCCCCGGAGCACTGTCAAGGGTGCTCGGGGACGGCGGCGGACGGCGGCCCGCGGGACGGGTCGCGGCCTCAGGCCTTCGACTCCTCCTCGGGAGTGCTGGTGACCACCTCGGGGTCCGCGCCGAGCGCGGCCAGGGCGACCGAGTGGTTCTCCACCGAGTCGTACTTCTGGGCGTGCAGCACGGCCTTGCGCACCCGCGAGGGGAGCGTCGACTCGTACGGCTCCTCGCGCAGCGCCTTCATCAGGGACACGCACATGGCGCAGATGACCAGCATGAAGGGCCCCGCCACGATGATCACCAGGGTCTGCAGCGCCCCGAGCCCGCCGGAGAACAGCAGCACCGCGGCCACCGCGCCCTGCGCGACGCCCCAGAAGATCACCAGCCAGCGCATCGGGTGCTCCTCCCCGTGCTGGCTCAGCATCCCCATGACGATCGAGGCCGAGTCGGCGCCGGTGATGAAGAAGATCGCGACGAGGAACACCGCCAGCACCACCGTGACGGTCGACAGCGGGTACTCCCGCAGCGTGGCGAACAGGGCGCTCTCGGTGCCCTCGTTCGCGAGCACGGCACCGAGGTCCTTGGCGCCGGAGAGCTGCAGGTCGAACGCCGAGCCGGCCAGGATCGAGAACCACACGAACGACACCACGCTCGGCACCAGGATGACGTAGATGACGAACTGCCGAATCGTGCGCCCCTTGGAGATGCGGGCGATGAACATCCCGACGAAGGGCGTCCAGGAGATCCACCACGCCCAGTAGAAGATCGTCCAGGTGTTGAGGAACTCGCTGCCGCCGAAGGCCCCGGTGCGGAACGCCATCGTCGGCAGGTGCGTCAGGTAGCCGCCCAGCGACTCGGTGAAGGTGCTGAGGATGAAGACCGTAGGGCCCACGACGAAGAGGAAGAAGACCAGCAGCAGGGCCGCGATGGCGTTGGCGTTGGAGAGGAACTGCACGCCCTTCTCGATGCCGGTCACGGCGGAGAGCACGAAGCAGGTGGTCAGGACCGCGATCACCACGACGGTCAGCCACTTGGACTCACCGGTGGCGAACACGTCGTCGAGGCCGCCGGTGATCTGGAGGGCGCCCAGGCCCAGCGAGGTGGCGGAGCCGAAGAGCGTCGCGAAGATGGCGATGACGTCGATCGCCTTGCCGGGGCCCTCGGTCGCGCGGCGACCCAGGAGGGGGCCGAACGCGGCCGAGACCAGGTTGCCGGTGCCCTTGCGGTAGGCGAAGTAGCCGATCGCGAGGCCGATCACGGCGTACATGGCCCACGGGTGGAAGCCCCAGTGGAAGAAGGCGTACTCCATCGCGACCCGGGCACTGTCGGGGGTCGACGGGTCGCCCCGGCCCGGCGGAATGCTCGAGGCGTCGGTCGCGGTGAGGTAGGTCAGTGGTTCGGCGACGCCCCAGAACATCAGGCCGATGCCCATGCCGGTCGCGAACATCATCGAGACCCAGGAGAAGGTCGAGAACTCCGGCTCGGAGTCATCGGGACCGAGCCTGATGTTGCCGTAGCGGGTCACCGCCAGGTAGGCCGAGAAGAGCAGGAACGACGCACTGACCAGGATGAACAGCCAGCCGAACGTGGTCTCCAGCCACGCGAGCAGCTCGCCGGTGGTCGTGCCCATGCCCTCGGAGTCCACCGCTCCCCAGACCAGGAAGGCCGCCACGAGGGCGSCCGCGACCCCGAAGGTGACCTTGTCGAGCGGCGGGTGCCCGGTCGACCGGGGGTGCTGCCCGTCGCCGGGTGCCGCAGCGGTCTCGGAGGTGGTCTGGGCCATGTCCTGCTCCTTGTCGAGGCGGAGAGGTTGCGCCCTCCGCAACAAGAGGCGGAGGGCGCAACTACTGTGCCGTGTGACCCGGGTCACGTCAAGCGGTGGCCTACGACAGCCAGGCGTCCACCTTGTCCGGGTTCTCGTCGACCCACTTGGCCGCGGCCTCCTCCGGGGACATGCCGTCGGCGGCGATGTAGCCGGCGACGACGTTCTGGTCGTCGTTGGTCCAGGTGAAGCTCTTGACCAGGTCGACCGCGGTGGAGTCGGACTCCGCCCAGTCGGTCGAGACGACCTTCTTCAGCTCGGTCTCCGGGTAGTCGCACGCGACGTCCTGGGGGTCCGCCTGGCAGCCGTCCTCGTAGGGCGGCAGGGCGACCTTCTCCAGAGGCACCTCGGCCATGAAGTACTGCGGCTCGTAGAAGTAGCCGATCAGGAACTCCTTGTTCTCCTCCGCCTTGCGGAACGCCTCGATGCTGGCGGCCTCCGAGCCGGAGAAGACGACCTTGAAGTCGAGGTCGAGGTTGCTCACGATGGCCTCGTCGAACTGGACGTACGACGGGTCGGCGCCGAGGAACTGGCCCTTGCCGTCGGACTCCGACGTCGCGAAGTCGGCGGCGTACTTGTCGAGGTTCTCCCAGTCCAGGATGTCGGGGTGCTCCTGCGCGAGCCACGGCGGGACGTACCAGCCGATGATGCCGACGTTGCCCTGCGGACCGAAGTCCGTCGCGGTGCCGTCGCCCTCGCCCTCGAAGAACTTCTTCTCCAGGTCCGGGTGCCCCCAGTCCTCGATCACGACATCGACCTCGCCGGTGCCGAAGCCCTGCCAGGAGACGTCCTCCTTGAGCTCCTTGTACTGGACGTTGCACCCGAGCTCCTGCTCGGCCACCGTGCCGACGACGTAGGCGCTGGCCTCGTAGCCGACCCACGGGTTGACGGCCATCTGGAGGTCCCCGCACTCGCCGCCGGCCTCGGCGGCCTGCGACTCGTTGGCCTCGGTCGCCTCGTTGACGGACCCCCCGCCGCAGGCGGAGAGCGCCAAGGTGGCGACGGCGGCCAGAGCCCCCAGCCGGGGCCCCCGGCTTCTGGCAATCCTCATGATGCTGCTCCTCATCTCCTGGTGAACACACTCTGGACGGACCTACCGGGGCGGCCCGATCGGCAACCGGGTGTGGAAGGCGCGACGCGGGCCGGGCCCGTCGTCGCGGCGCACCTCGGCGGCGGCCCGGGTGATCCGGTCGAGCATCACGCCGAGCAGGACGATGGTGATCCCGGCGGCGGCCCCCTTGCCCCAGGCCTCGCTGCGGGAGAAGCCGTAGACGACGTCGAACCCGAGCGCGCCGGCGCCCACGAGCCCGCCGATGACGGTCATCGACAGCACGTAGAGGAGGCCCTGGTTGGTGGCGAGCACCAGCGATCCCTTGGCCATCGGCAGCTGGACCTTGGTGATCTCCTGCCAGGTCGTCTGGCCGGTCGAGCGGCCCGCCTCGATCGTCGTCGGCGAGACGCCCTTGACGCCGTCCRCCACCAGCTTGATGGCCGCCGGGGCGGCGTACACGATGCCGGCCACGATGGCGGTGAAGCGGGACGGGCCGAAGAGCGCGAGCACGGGGATCAGGTAGACGAACGGCGGGATCGTCTGGCCGGCGTCCAGCAGCGGGCGGATCCCGAGGTCGAACCGGTGGTCGCGCGCCATCCAGACCCCGAACACCAGGGCCAGGACCATCACCAGCACCGTGGCGACCAACGTCATGGTGAGGGTGATCATCGCGTCGTGCCACAGGTCGAAGAAGTAGATCCCGACGAGGCAGACGAGGGTGGAGCCCAGGGCGCGCACGCCGCCGAAGACCAGCGCCAGGGCGGCGATCCCGACGAAGGAGACGTACCAGGGCGACTCGGCCAGCAGCGACTGCATCGGGTTGAGGAGCCAGGTGGTGACGACGTCCTTGAAGGCGCCGGTGATCCCGCCGAAGGTGGAGGTCACCCAGTCCATGACGTCGTTGACGCCCGTGGCGATCGTGTCGCCGACGGTGTAGACCGGGAACTCGGCAAGGCCGAGGTAGGTCCGGGACAGGTAGATCGCGACCAGGGTCCCCACCCCGCCGACCCCGAGGAGGATGCGGCGGGTCCGGACGTTGCCGCCGCCACCCCGCGCCACCCGCTCCGCGCGCTCGCTCGCCGCCGTGGTGGTGCGGTCCAGCATCACGGCCATCACCACGATCAGCACGCCGGGCACGAAGGCGGCACCGACGTCGTTGATGCGCAGCCCGGCCAGGACGGGCTTGCCGAGTCCCGGGCCGTCCACGAAGGCCGCCAGGGTGGCCATCGAGAGCGCGGCGAGCGTGGTCTGGTTGAGGCCGACGATGATGGTCTTGCGGGCCATCGGGAGCTGCACCTTGAGGAGCCGCTGCCAGTAGGTCTGGCCGGCGGAGTCGGTGGCCTCGATGGTGGTCGTCGGGACCTCCCGGATCCCGAACCCGGCGATCCTGACCAGGGGCGGGAGGGCGTAGATCATCGTGCTCACGACTGCCGCGCTGACCCCGATGCCGAAGAAGAGCACCACCGGGAGCAGGTAGACGAAGGTCGGCATGGTCTGCATCAGGTCGAGGAAKACGGTGATGATCTTGTTGGCCCGGGGGCTGGTGCCCACCAGGACCGCCAACGGCATCCCGATCACGACCACGATCGCCACCGAGATGCCGGTGACGATGAGCAGGTCGAGCGAGTCCTGCCAGAAGCCGAGGACGCCGAAGGAGAGGAACGACAGGCACACCAGGATCGCGATCCGCCAGCTGGCGATCACGAGACCGATGTACGTCGCGATCGCGACCACGCCGAGCCAGCCGATCTCCGGCACCGGGCGCGGCGGGTTCGGCACGACGATCATCCGCTGCACCCAGTCGAAGGCACTGCGCAGCTGGTCGGAGATCGCGTTGGTGAACTGCATGACCGGGTTGGTGTCGCGGCTGGCGAGCAGCTGGTTGTTGATCTCGGTGAGGTTGTCGTGCAGGTCGGTGCGCGCGACGCCGGGCAGCGCGAGGGTGTCGGTGCCGTCGGTGAAGTACCAGACCACGATCCAGACGGCGATGATCCCGGCGGCCGGGATCCAGCGACTCACCCTGCGTCGCTCGGGGACGGGCGGCTCGGCCCCGGGCTCGACCGGTGTCCGGGCCGGCGGCGCCGCGGTGGTTGTCACCCCTCCTCCTCGGCCACGACCACGCGCATGATGTCCTCCTCGTCGCAGACGCCGAGCAGCGTGTCTCCGTCCATCACCCGGATGGGGTGCTCGGAGGCGATGGCGGCCCGCGCCGCCTGCCGCACGATCGTGGTGACGGGGAGCGACGGGCCCGCCAGCGACTCGCCCGGCCGGGGCTCGCGCATCACCCACTTCAGGGTCAGCACGTGCGACTTGGGGACCTCGGAGACGAAGTCCTTCACGTAGTCGTCGGCCGGTCGGGCCACCACCTCGTCGGGCGTGCCGATCTGCACGATCGCCCCGTCGCGCATGATGAGGATCCGGTCGCCGAGCTTGAGCGCCTCGGCGAGGTCGTGGGTKATGAACACCATCGTCTTGCCGAGCTCGCGGTGCAGCCGGATCACCT
>NZ_JBFUMD010000146.1:0-7770 GCF_054049555.1 Nocardioides sp. P5_C9_2 | reverse complement strand
GTCTACGAGCCCGGCGTCCACCTGCTGCCTGCGGTCGTGGCGGTCAGCGCGGTCTCGGCCGGGGTGATCGCCGCCGTCGCCCGCGCCCTCGGGCCCGAGCGCGACGAGGCACTCGAGGTCTGGATCGTCGCCGGGCTGGTCGTGTTCGCGGTGTGCGGCATCCCGCCGCTGCTGGAGTGGGACGGACGCGTGGCCTGGGCCGTCCTGGTGCTGCTCGCGATGCTCGCCGCCCGCTTCGTGCCCTCCCTGGCCATCGACGTGCCCGACGAGACCCTCATCGACCTYGACCGGCTCGCGGTCACGGCCTGGTCGGCCCGCGACGGTGGCCGCGCCGGCCGCGGCCGCATCGTCGTCTCGGCGGCCGCGATGCGCCAGCTGGTCGCCGGCGCCACCCGCACCGTCACGGTCGCCTGCGCCGCGATCATGGTGACCGCGATCGTCGCGACCCCCCTGCTGCTCGCGACCGCGACCATCGACCTGGACCGCACCGGCGCTCGTGCCCTCGCGTTCTTCGCCGGGGCCAGCATCCTGCTCGCCGCCCGCTCCTACCGCCACACGACGGCCCGGCGTCTGCTGCGCGTGGGCGGTCTGGCCTGCTGGCTGTGGTTGGTCGCCTTCCTGGTCGGGGACGTCTCGCCGACCGGCCTGCTCGTCGGACTGGTGGCGGTGCTCCTGCTCGGGACGATCTGCCTCGCGGCCGCGGTGGCGACCGGTCGCGGCTGGCGCTCGGTGTGGTGGTCGCGGCGCGCCGAGCTGGCCGAGGGCCTGTGCGGGTCGTTCGCCCTCGCAGCGACGGTCGTCGCGTCCGGCTTCTTCCGCAGCCTGTGGGAAATCACGTCCTGATGTTTAGGCCCTGATCGCCCGGGTACATCGATCTCGGCACCGGGGGGCCGGGACGTCTCCCCGAACCAGCCACAGCTCCACCACACGGTGCCTCTCCAGATGCGGAGCACCATCAACCAGTGAACTCGGGGGTCAAGCCACCGAGGGGGAAGGATTGACATGACCAACCTGAGCCAGACAGAGAAGGCGCTCTCCCAGGGCGCGGAGTACGTCAACACCGCTCGCGGCGACGTCAAGAGCAAGTGCACCGTCCTGAGCGACCGGGTCTCGGAGATGATGGGCGGCTGGGGTGGCCAGGGTGCCTCCGCCTTCAGCAACCTCATGCTCGCGTGGCAGGACAAGCAGGAGACGATCCTCAAGGCCCTCGACCAGCTCTCCATGTCGATGCAGGAGACCGAGAAGGACAACATGAAGACCGACGAGTCGCAGTCGCAGACTCACATGAACCTTCAGAACCGTCTCGGCTGACCGCCACCCACCACAGACTTCAGGCCACACATCTCAGGAGAACTGCAATGACCGGTTTCGATGGAATCAATGTCCAGCACGGCAAGCTCGACGCTGGGTCCCAGGACGTCATGACGGCGGCCAAGGACATCCAGAGCCGCCTCGACCAGCTCGAGAGCGACCTCAAGCCGCTCGCCTCGGACTGGACCGGTGCCGCCAAGCAGGCCTACGACGAGGCCAAGGCCAAGTGGGACCAGGCGATCGCCGACATGATCGTCCTGCTCCAGCAGGCCAGCGCCAACGTGTCGACCTCCAACCAGGAGTACAAGGCCGCCGACTCGCGCGGTGCCAACCGCTTCTGATCGTCCGCGATCACCCGCACTCGAGGCCGGTCGTCCCAGCTGGGGCGACCGGCCTCGGTCGGCTCCGGACGGCGATCCGGATATGTAGGCTGCTCCCCGACCGGGGAGCTCACGACTCGGAAGTGACGCATGACGACCACGGCTCCGCTGACGGTGGCATGCACGGACCACGGGGGTAACTCAGCATGAGCCAGGCGGCGTCTGTCGCATCCGGACTGGTCCGGGTGACCGTGGCCTCGGGATCGCGACGGGTCGACCTCGTCCTCCCCGGTGCCGTCCCCGTGGCCGAGCTCGTCCCCGAGCTGGCGCGCAGCGTCGGCATCCTGGACGCGTCCACGGTCTACGGCGGCTACCGCCTCATCGCCCAGGACGGACGCCAGCTCGCCGGTGACGCCGGGCTCACCATCCAGGGCGTGGAGGACGGTGGCCTGCTCACCGTCACCGCCGGCATCGACGACGAGGCCCCGCGCATCTACGACGACATCGTCGAGGCCATGTCCGACGTGGTCGAGCACGAGCTCAGCCCGTGGGAGCCCGCGGCCGGGCGGCGTACAGCCCTCAGCGCCAGCGCCCTGCTCCTCGGCCTGGGCGCCTTCGCGCTGCTCCTGCAGGGGGAGAGCCTGCTCGGCGGCCTCGCCGCCGCCGTGCTGGCCGGCCTCCTCATCGTCGGCGGCATCGTGCTCGCCCACAGCCAGGAGGAGCCCGAGGCCGGCGTCGCCGTGTCGCTCATCGCCGTCCTGTACGCCGCCGTCGCCGGCCTGCTGCTCGCCCCCGGCGAGCTGCCCGGCTGGTCGTGGCCGATGCCCGCGGAGTTCTTCCAGCTCCCGCTGGCCTGTGCGGGCGGCGCGATGCTGGTGACGGGCGTGGTCGCCGTCGTCGGGCTCCAGGACGGTCGCGCCCTGGTGATCCCCGGCGTCGTCGTCGGCGCGGTCCTCGGCGCCTGCGGCCTGCTGCTCCAGGTGACCGGGTGGGAGGCGAGCGTCGTCCTCACGGTCGTCATGACCCTGGTCGTGCTGGCCGGGAGCATCTTCCCGTGGCTGGCGCTCGGGGTGACCGGCACCAAGGTCGACCAGATCTACTCGCTGCACGACATCACCGCCGACCCCGACGAGATCGACCCCGCCCAGGTGGGCGCGGACGCCCGGGTGGCGCACGAGATCCTGCTGGCCGTCTCCGCGACCGTCGGCACGCTCCTGGTCCTCCTCGCCCCCTTCGCGGTGGGCCGCGGCGTGTTCGGCACGATCCTGGCGGCGGTCTGCTGCCTGGCGGTGATGTTCCGCACCCGGCAGTACCGCGCCGGGTCCGAGGTGCTGGCCGGCCTGGTCTCCGGCATCGCCGGTCTGGTCTCCATCGCGCTGGCGATGGTCCTCATCCACGACGCCTGGCGGGCCGAGGCGGCGATCGCCCTGGCCGTCGTGGGCGCGGTCCTGCTCGTCACCACCCTCGTCCCGTCCTCCGGGTCGGTGCGACGCGGCCGGATCGGCGACGTGGTGGAGACCGCCACGCTGATCTCGTTGCTCCCGCTGATGGTGGTGGCGGCCGGCTTCTTCGACATGGTGAAGGGCTGATCCGGTGGCCACCAAGAAGGACCTCGTCGAGGCGCACGCCTTCAGCAAGCGGCGCCTCATCACCGCCTTCGTCAGCGGCGCCCCCGGGGGCCGCGAGGTCGAGCCGGTGCGCCCGGGGCGCGTGCTCATCGGCGGCATCGCGCTCTCCGTGCTCCTGCTGGCCGGCGCCGCCATCGCGGGCTTCCTCATCGGACGCCCCAACTCGGCGTGGCTCGAGGAGGGCAGCTTCGTCATCTCCAAGGAGACCGGTGAGCGGTACGTCGTCCTGCGCGGCGGCGAGGACCCGCGGCTCCAACGCGTCCCCAACTACCTCTCCGCCCAGCTCCTGCTCGGGGAGCCCGAGCTGACCGCCAACCGGGTCTCCGACACCTACATCCGCGAGGTGGCCCTCGGGTCCGACCTCGGCATCGACGGTGCGCCGACCCTGCCCGCCGCCTCGGACCTCATCGACGAGGGCTGGACGGCGTGCACGGCCGCCGACACCGGCATCAAGCTCACCATCACCGAGGACCCGGACATCGCCGAGCTGCGTCAGTCCGCCTTCCTGGTCAGCAGCGGCGGCGGACTGTGGCTCGTCGCTCCCAGCCCCGGGGGCAGCGGCTACCGGCTCCGGCTGCCGGCCGATGCCACCGACGCCGGCGTCATCGCCGACCGCCTGGGCTTCGGTGCGACCTCCCAGGCCCCGGTCGTCCCCGAGGAGTGGCTCAACCTCTTCCCGGCGGGACCGGCCCTCGACGTGGCGTCCTTCGGCATCGACGCGACCGACATCGGCGGGGCCGCGACGTACCCGGGTGCCGAGACCGACCTGTCCCGCTTCCGGGTGGGTGACCTCGTGCGCACACCGAGCCGCTCCTACCTGCTGGGCCCGGACGGCCCCATCCCGCTCAGCGAGTTCGCCGCGGTGGTCTACGACTCCGTGGGCTCCGACACCCAGGACCTCGACGAGGACCTGCGGGTCGCCCCGGCCGACACGACGTACCCCGACCAGTGGCCCACCGACACCCCGGTCTCCGACGAGGGACCCGACATGTGTGCGGTGCTGCACCCGGGAGCCGACGGCGAGGCCGCCGAGGTCAAGCTCGCCGGCACGCCGCGAGGCGAGGTCGCGGCCACGGGCATCGGACCGAACAGCCACGAGGTCGACGTCGCCCCCTCGGGGGGTGCCTACGTCCGGTCCGGCGCCGACGAGGCGGCCACCGACGGCACGCCGTACGTCATCGACACCAAGGCCCAGAAGTACGCGCTGGTCGGTCCCGATGTGGCGCTCTACATCGGGTACGGCGACAGCGCGGCGCCGGTGGTGCCCAACACGTGGCTGGAGTTCTTCGAGGAGGGCACCTCGCTCTCGGTCAACGGCGCACGCCGGGTGCCCGAGGACGCTCCCGCGACCACGGACTCCGACGCGTCATGACCCTGCGCAGGAGGGGGGCCGCGGGGATGCGCGGCGGCATCGCCGCGATGCTCGCCCTGGGGACGCTGTGCCTCGGGACGGCCGCCCCGGCCCACGCCGCCGACGGTGAGGAGTGCAACGTCTCGACCGTGCTCGAGTCCGAGAGGCTGGCCGACACCAAGGTGCGGACGAGCGCGCCGATGACGCGGATGCACGTCCCCGAGGCCCACGAGGTCACCGACGGCAGCGGGGTCACCGTCGCGGTGGTCGACTCCGGTATCCAGCCCGGGCTCCCCATCGACACCGTCCCCTCGGCGGGCATCCCGGACGTGTCGGGACCCCTCCTGTCCGGTCACGGCACCATCGTCGCCGGGCTGATCGCCGGCACGCAGGGCGTGGCCCCGGGCGCGACGGTCATCGACATGCGCGTGCTGGACACCGAGGTGCCCGACTACTCCCAGGGCCAGAAGGGTGTCACCTCCCAGGGCCTGACCGCCGGGATCCGCCAGCTCATCGCGCTGCGCCGCACCCAGCCGTTCTCGGTCGTCAACATCTCGCTGTCCGTCGGCCAGGACGACCCCAACCTGCGGGCGGCGATCAAGGACCTCCTCGCCCGCGACGTCGTGGTCGTCGCCTCGGCCGGCAACGCCGACCCGGACGCCCCCGAGTCTTTCAAGGGCACGCCGAGGAACGACGCGCAGGTCTACCCGGCCGACTACCCCGGCGTGCTCGCCGTGAGTGCGGTAGCTCCCGACAACGACGACCTGCGCCAGTACGTCGCGCCCAACAAGGACACCGATGTCGCGGCACCGACGTACGGCGGTCTCTCCTACAACATCACCGGCCAGAAGTGCCTGGTGACCGAGGTCGCCACCTCGTGGGCGGCGGCCGAGGTCACCGGGGTGGTCGCCCTGCTGCGCGCGGCCTTCCCGGACGACAACGCCAAGCAGATCGTGGGACGGCTCAAGGCCACCGCCGAGGGGTCCGACGAGGTCGCCAACCCGTGGACGGGTGCAGGCGTCGTCCAGGCGCACGACGCGCTCACCCGCGCGCTCACCCTCGGGCGCAGCGGCAAGGTCGACCGCACGGTGGCGGAGGTCAGCGAGGACGCCATGGCTCCGCCGGCGCCGCAGCGCATCGACCTCTTCGGCTCCTCGCGGACGCTGCTGCTGTGGGCGGGGCTGCTGGCGGGTGCTCTCATGGCGCTGGCCTTCATCCTGCGACCCCTCGCCCGGCGCTGACGCGGAGTACTGGTCTGACGATCCTCGGGAGCGGTCGGGGGTCTCCGTGGGAGCGGTGAGGGTCTCCGTGGGAGCGGTGAGGGTCTCCGTGGGAGCGGTGAGCAGACCACAATTGGCGACGGCGGAAGGTGGCTGCGCGACCTGCTTGCCGGGCGTGTCCGGCGGCGCGCCGAATGGGAGGTCGGCCAGCCACGTTCCCGCACCGGGGAAATGTGGCCAGCTCACCGCTCCAACGGGCCGGTGTGGCGTGCCGATCCGGCGCGGTCCGGCGCAAATGCGACACGGCGCCGGGGGACCGGCGCCGTGTCGAGTGGCGGAGGATAGGGGATTCGAACCCCTGAGGGCTTTCACACCCAACCCGCTTTCCAAGCGAGCGCCATAGGCCACTAGGCGAATCCTCCGCGCAGGAGCGTACCGGTCGCCCGACCGGGGATGAAATCGCCCTCACCGGGGTCGCCTTGGGCGGTGCGCGGACCCTCGCCTAGACTCTGCGACAACCCCCCACGTGGCGACATCTTGCCCAACTCCCCCAGGGCCGGAAGGCAGCAAGGGCAAGCAAGCTCTGTCGGGTGCGTGGGGGGCCTTTTCGTCCGGTGGGGCCCGTCGCGCGCAGCGCCCGGTGGTCGCTGTCGGACCCGGTGGTTAGGGTTCAGACGTGGAGTCACCGCTCGCCCTCTATCGCCGCTACCGGCCTGAGACGTTCGCCGAGGTCATCGGCCAGGATCACGTCACGGAGCCGCTGCGCGTCGCGCTGGCCAACGACCGGGTCAACCACGCCTACCTCTTCTCCGGCCCGCGCGGCTGCGGCAAGACGACCTCGGCCCGCATCCTGGCGCGCTCCCTCAACTGCGCCCAGGCGCCGGTCGCCGATCCGTGCGGCGAGTGCGACTCGTGTCGTGAGCTGGCCCGTGGCGGCTCGGGCTCCATCGACGTCATCGAGATCGACGCCGCCTCGCACGGTGGCGTGGACGACGCGCGTGACCTGCGTGAGAAGGCGTTCTTCTCCCCGGTGCGCGACCGCTACAAGATCTACATCATCGACGAGGCCCACATGGTCTCGCCGCAGGGCTTCAACGCGCTCCTCAAGCTGGTCGAGGAACCGCCGCCCCACCTGCGCTTCATCTTCGCGACCACGGAGCCGGAGAAGGTGCTGCCGACGATCCGGTCGCGCACCCACCACTATCCGTTCCGCCTGATCCCGCCGCGGCTGCTCTCCGACTACCTCTCCCGCTTGTGCGTCGAGGAGGGGGTGGCCATCGAGCCGGCCGCCCTCCCGCTCGTGGTGCGCGCCGGCGGCGGCTCGGCGCGCGACACCCTCTCGGTCCTGGACCAGCTCCTCGGCGGAGCCGGTCCCACCGGTGTCACCCATGCGCTGGCGACGGCGCTGCTCGGCTTCACCCCCGACTCGCTGCTCGACGAGGTCGTGGACGCGTTCGCAGCCGGCGACGGGGCGGCAGTGTTCGGGGTCGTGGACAAGGTCGTCGAGACCGGCCAGGACCCGCGCCGCTTCACCGAGGACCTGCTCCGGCGGTTGCGCGACCTGGTCATCGTGGCCGCGGTGCCGGAGGCGCCGGCGAGTGGGCTGATCGACGTCGCGGAGGATGCGGGGGAGCGCCTGGTGGCCCAGGCCGCCCACTTCGGTGCGCTCGAGCTGAGCCGGGCCGCCGACATCGTCGCCGCCGGGCTCACCGAGATGCGCGGCGCCACCGCCCCGCGCCTGCTCCTCGAGCTCATCTGCGCCCGGGTCCTGCTGCCCGGTGCCGACCACACCAGCGACGGGGTGATGGCTCGCCTCGATCGCCTCGAGCGTCGCCTCGACGTGTCCGGCGCGGTCAGCGCCCCCTCCGCGGTCGCGGCGCCCGCTCGTGGAGTGGCGCCACGGCCGACCGCGACCCGCCCGGAGCCGACCCGCCCCGAGC
>NZ_JBFUMD010000145.1:0-7814 GCF_054049555.1 Nocardioides sp. P5_C9_2 | reverse complement strand
CTGCGGGCCCGCTTGCGCTGGGCGTTGGCGCCGTTCGAGGAACCGCCGCCGGAGCTGGGGACCTCCACGACGAGGCCGCCGGGGGTGCTGCGCTCGCCGGGGGCGAGCTGGACGAGCATCGGGTGGTCGGACCCGTGGACCTTGGTGGTCGTGGCCTTGATGCCCGCGAGCCGGGTCAGGTCGCGCACGTCGCGCACCTGGTCATCGGTCATCAGGGTGATGACGGTGCCCTCGGCGCCGGCACGCGCCGTACGGCCCGAGCGGTGCAGGTAGGCCTTGTGCTCGGTCGGCGGGTCGGCGTGGATCACGAGCGCCACGTCGTCGACGTGGATCCCGCGCGCCGCGATGTCCGTGGCGACCAGCGTGGTGGCCTTGCCGGAGTGGAACATCTCCATGTTGCGGGTGCGCGCGTTCTGGGACAGGTTGCCGTGCAGGTCCACCGACGGGATGCCCGACTTGTTGAGCTGACGGGCGAGCGCCTTGGCACCGTGCTTGGTGCGGGTGAAGACGACCGTGCGGCCGGGGGCGCTGGCCAGGTCGACGAGCACGGGGACGCGCTGGTCGCGGGAGACGTGCAGCACGTGGTGCGACATCGTGGAGACCGGCGACTGGGCCGAGTCCGCCTCGTGGGTGACCGGGTTGGTCAGGAAGCGCTTGACCAGCACGTCGATCGCCTTGTCGAGCGTCGCGGAGAACAGCAGGCGCTGCCCGGTGCGCGGCGTMTTGTCCATGATCCGGCGCACGCCGGGCAGGAAGCCGAGGTCGGCCATGTGGTCGGCCTCGTCGAGGATCGTGGTCTCGACCGCGGACAGGTCGGCGTACCCCTGGCCCATCAGGTCCTCGAGGCGCCCCGGGCAGGCGATGACGATGTCGACGCCCTTCTTGAGCGCGGTGGTCTGGGGGCCCTGGCCGACGCCGCCGTAGATGACCACGGTGGAGAGGCCGGCGGAGTCCGCCATCGGCTTGAGCGCGGCGTGGATCTGGCCGACCAACTCACGGGTCGGGGCCAGGATCAGCGCGCGCGGCTTGCGCGGCATGGCCGGCATCTTGGAGGCGTCGAGGCGGGCGATCAGCGGCAGCACGAACGCGTACGTCTTGCCGGAGCCGGTGCGGCCGCGGCCGAGGACGTCACGGCCGGCGAGGCTGTCGGGCAGCGTCGCGGCCTGGATGGGGGTGGGGGAGGTGATGCCCTGCTTCTCGAGGATCTTGATCAACGAGGAGGGCACGCCGAGGTCGGCGAAGTTCATGGGGGAAATCTTTCGGTTGGCGTCTCGCCAATCGTGGGCCGGCCCGTGTCGGGCGGCATACGTCCTCAGAAGTGAGGGGCGGATCGACCGACTGCGTGAGTCACGATCCGTGCACCCGTTGCAAGACTTGACGGGATGCGTGGGTGGAACGCTATCGGTGGCGCGGGTGTTCCTGTGAATCGTGGGGTCAGTGGGGTGTCGCGGGTCACGTCCGACCCGTGACGACGTGGTCCGCGCAGCCTGGTCGCGGCGGTGGCTGGCGGCGCACGACGGCTGGGTCGGCCGGAACCCTGTCGGCCGCCGCCAGTTGTCGGCCCCCTCGACCCAGACTGGCGGCGTACGACGGATCGAGCCGGGCGGCCGCAGCAGCTGGCGGCGTACGACGGCTGGGTCGGCCGGAACCCTGTCGGCCGCCGCCAGTTGTCGGGCCCCTCGACCCAGACTGGCGGCGCACGACGGCCGGCGTGAGGCCAGGCCGCCGCCAGCGTCAGGTGGACTCCCGGCGCACGAGGAGCGGCGGGATGATCACCCGCATGGCGTGGCCGCCGGTGTGGCCGTCGACCTGCTCGAGCAGCAGCCGGGTGGCGCGCTCGGCCATCTCCTCGACCGGCTGGCGCACGGTGGTGAGCGGCGGGGTGGTGCGCTCGGCGACGCCGAGGTCGTCGTACCCGACCACGGCCACGTCGTCGGGGACGCGGCGCCCGAGGGCGGCGAGCACCTTGAGAGCGCCGGACGCCATCAGGTCGGAGGCGACGACGATCCCGTCGAGGTCGGGGTGCGCGGCCATCAGCTGCTCGGCCGCCTGCTGGCCACCGGCCTCGGTGAAGTCTCCGTGCACGACGGCGTCGTCGGCCATGCCGGCCGAGGTCATCGCCTGGCGCCACCCGGCGAGGCGGTCCTCGGCGGCGGTCATGTCGGCCGGTCCGGCGATGGTGCCGATACGGCGGCAGCCGCGCTCGAGGAGCACCTCGGTGGCCATCCGCTCGCCGGCGGTGTTGTCGACGTCGACGTACGCCACCCGGTCGCCCGCCGACCAGGGCCGGCCGCCGAAGACACACGGCAGGTCGATCCGGGTCAGCTGCTCGGCGAGGCCGTCGTCGCGGTGGTGGGAGACCACCAGCGCGCCGTCGACGTGCCGGTTGGTGAGGTAGCGCAGCGTGCGCGCCGTCGAGGCTCCCGGGCGGGCGAGCAGCAGCACGAGCTGGATGTCGCGGTCGCTGAGGACCCGGGTGACGCCGCGCAGGGTGCCGGCGAAGAACGGGTCGGAGAAGACGCGGTCGTCGGGCTCGGGGACGACGACGGCGATGGAGTCGGTACGCCGCGTGACCAGGCTGCGCGCCGCCGGGTTGGGCACGTAGCCCAGCGACCGGACCGCCGCGTCGACCGAGGACTGCGCGCGCGGGCTGACCCGCTGCCCGCCGTTGATCGCGCGGGAGGCGGTCGCGCGGGAGACGCCGGCGACCCGGGCGACCTCGTCGAGGGTGGGCGAGGCGGACGCGTGGTCCCTCCTCGCACCGTTCACCCTGCTCACGCTAGTGGGCCCGGCGGTCCCGGCACGGRCAGGCCTCCCGACCGCGCGACCTCGGCGTACCAGCGGGCACTGGCCTTCGGGGTCCGCCTCTGGGTCTCGTAGTCGACGTGGACCAGCCCGAAGCGCTTCGCGTAGCCGTAGGCCCACTCGAAGTTGTCCATGAAGGACCACTGGAAGAACCCGCGCACGTCGACCCCCTCACCGATCGCGCGGTGCACGGCGCGCAGGTAGGAGTCGAGGAAGTCGATGCGATCCGGGTCGCGCACCTCGCCGTCGACGTCGGGGACGTCGGCGTACGCCGCCCCGGTCTCGGTGAGGTAGATCGGCAGMCGCGGGTAGTCGTCGTGGAGGCGGCGCAGCAGTCGGTACAGGCCGTCGGGCTGCACCTCCCAGCCCATGTCGGTGACCGGCAGGCYCCGGCTCGGGAAGGTCACGTGCTCGGAGCCCACGAACGGCGACAGCGCCACCCGGTCGGGCTGGTCGCTGCCGACGCCCACGACGTCGGTGTGACGACGCCCGGAGACGGCGTTGCCGTGGTAGTAGTTCACGCCCAGCACGTCGATCGGTGACGAGATCAGCGCCAGGTCCCCGTCCCGTACGACGTCGTGCCAGCGCCCGCCCTGCCAGTCCAGGTGCGCGGTGTCGTCGAGCAGGTCCTCGGGGTAGGAGCCGCGGAGGACCGGGTCGAGGAAGAGCCGGTTGTGCAGGGCGTCGATCCGGCGCGCGGCGTCCACGTCGGCCTCATCGCTCGGGTCGAAGGGGTCCGGCACGGTCAGGTTGAGGCTGAGCCCCAGCCGGATCTCGTCGCCCGCACTGTCGGCGCGACGCCGCAGCTCGTCGACGACGAGGCCGTGCCCGAGCAGCAGGTGGTGCGCGGAGACCAGGCCAGCGACGCCCTCCTGCCGCCCGGGGGCATGGTGTCCTGCGGCGTAGCCGAGGAGGGAGGAGCAGAACGGCTCGTTGAGCGTCGTCCAGGTGGGCACGCGGTCGCCGAGGACGTCGTACACGGACAGCGCGTAGTCGGCGAAGCGATGCGGGGTGTCGCGGTTGGTCCAGCCGCCCGCGTCCTCGAGGGCCTGCGGGAGGTCCCAGTGGTAGAGCGTCAGCCACGGTGCGACGTCGCGGGCGAGCAGCTCGTCGACCAGGCGGTCGTAGAAGGCGAGGCCCGCGCGGTTGACCGGCCCGCCGTCCGGGCGCACGCGTGGCCACGCCACCGAGAACCGGTACGACGCCACCTCGAGCTCGCGCATCAGCGCGACGTCTCCGGGCATCCGGTGGTAGTGGTCGCACGCGACGTCGCCGGTGTCACCGTTCATCACCGCGCCGGGGACGCGGGAGAAGGTGTCCCAGATCGACGCGGTGCGTCCGTCCTCGGTCACCGCGCCCTCGATCTGGTACGACGCCGTGGCCACGCCCCACACGAACCCCTGGGGGAAGCGGGCGTCGGGGTCGGGACTGCTGATGGTGCGCTCGGCGGTGCCGAGCGTGTGCTGGACGGTCATCCCTTGACTGCTCCTTGCATGATGCCGGCGACCAACTGGCGGCCGGCGACGACGAACAGGACGAGGAGCGGGATGGTGGCCAGGGTGGTCCCGGCGAGGACCATGCTGAAGTCCTTGAAGTACCCGCTCTGGAGCTGGTTGAGCGCCACCTGGACGGTGGGGTTGTCCGGTGGCAGCGCGATCAACGGCCAGAAGAAGTCGGTCCACACCTGCATGAAGGTGAACAGCCACAAGATCGCTGCGGCGGGCCGCGCCGCCGGCACGGCGACCGTCCAGAACGTGCGGATCTGGGAGCACCCGTCCATCCGCGCCGCCTCGATCAGCTCGTCCGGCACGGCATCGACGAGGTACTGCCGCATGAAGAAGACGCCGAAGGCGGTGACCAGCCAGGGGATGACGACCGACCAGATGCTGCCGGCCCACCCCAGCTTGGACATCAGGATGAACAGCGGGACCACGCCGAGCTGCGTGGGGACCGCCATCGTCGCGATGACGCCGACCATCAGCAGCCCGTTGCCCCGGAAGCGCAGCTTCGCGAAGGCGTAGCCCGCGAGGGTGCAGAAGAACACCACCGAGCACGCGGTCACGGTCGACACCATCAGGCTGTTCACCAACGACGTCCAGAACGGGATGGAGTCCAGGGCCCGCTGGGCGTTGTCGACGAAGTGGCCTCCCGGGACGAGCGGCGGGATTCCCTGGGCCGCCACCTCCTTGGTCTGCGAGCCCAGCAGGAAGGACCAGTAGAGCGGGGCGGCCGAGCCGAACAGGAACGCGATCAGCAGGCCGTAGACGAGGAAGCCGGGACGGCGGGTCATCGGTCGCCTCCCTTGGCTCCGACGCGACGGATGAGCACGAAGTTGACGACCGCGAAGACGCAGATCACCAGGAACAGCAGCCACGCGGTGGCCGACGCTCGCCCGAGGTCGCGCAGCTGCCAACCGAAGTCGTAGATCAGCATCGTGATCGTGCCGAACTGACGGTCGCTGCCGCCGTTGCGGGCCGTGGTGTCGTCGAAGAGGCGGGGCTCCGCGAAGATCTGCAGCCCCCCGATCGTCGAGGYGATGATGACGAAGACCATCGTGGGCCTGATCATCGGCACCGTGATCGAGGTGAACTGGCGGACGCGGCCGGCCCCGTCGATCGCGGCCGACTCGTAGAGGTCACGCGGCACGGCCTGCATGGCGGCCAGGAAGATCAGCGCGTTGTAGCCGGTCCAGCGCCAGTTGACCATCGTGGCGATGGCGACATGGCTGGCGAACCGGTTGGTGTGCCACGCGACGGGGTCGACCCCCACCAGACCCAGCACCTGGTTGACGAGACCGTAGCGGTCGCCGTACAGGCTGCCGAAGATGATCGCGACCGCCACGGGAGAGACCACGAACGGCAGCAGGATGCTCATCCGCCACAGCGTCCGGGCACGCAGCTGGTTGTCGAGCAGCGCGGCCAGGACGAGCGCGATCAGGATCTGGGGGACCGAGGAGATGAGGAAGATGCTGATCGTGTTGACCAGCTGCTTGGTGAAGTAGGGGTTCTCGAGGACCTCGCGGTAGTTGTCGAGGCCGACGAAGTCCCCCTTTCCGCCCAGCAGGCTCCAGTCGTGCACCGACACCCAGGCGGTGTAGCCCAGGGGGAACATGCCGATGAGGAGGAACAGCACGAAGAACGGGGCGATGTAGAGGTACGGCGAGAGCGTGACGTCGAGCCGGCTGAACCGCCGCCGCCAGGGCCGCGGTCGCGGCCTGGGTGTGGGGGTCGGGTTGCCCGGTCGGGGTGACGACTCCTGCTCGGTGTCGCCACCCCGGGTGGGAAGGTGAGTGCTCACGGCTCGCCGTTCGGTGGTGGTGGGGCTCGGGACCGGTCAGCCCAGGGCGTCGACGTCGGACAGGAACTGGTCCCAGGACTTGTCGGGGTCCTGCGAACCGTCGTCGACCCGGAGGATCGCGGCCTGGAACGCCGTCAGGATGTCGGAGTACTTCGGACCCTTGAAGGGCTGCACCGTGATGGCTGCCGCGCGGTCGGCCGTGATCTCGCCGATGGGTGCGTCGTTGAAGAACGCGTTCACCGCCTCGTTGACCTCGGGAGAGTCCTGGGCCTCGACCTGGCTGGGGAACGCCCCCACGGCGGCGAAGGCCTTGGCCTGCTGCTCGGGGGCGGTCAGCCAGGCGGCGACCTCCGTGGCCTCGTCCGGGTGATCGCCCTGGGCGGGGACCGTCAGGAACGATCCGCCCCAGTTGCCGCCACCGCCGGGGAAGACGTTGGCGATGTCCCATCCCTCGACGCCCTCGGAGTTGCCCTCGACGATGCCCATCATCCAACCCGGGCAGGCCATCGTGGCGAAGCCGTCGTCCTGGAACTGCGCGGTCCAGTCGTCGCTCCACTGGGGGATCTTCGAGGAGAGGCCGCGGGCCACGTTGTCGGTCACGGTGGCGTAGACCGCCTCGAGGTCGGGGTTCTCGACGTCCACCGTCTCGTCGTCGGTCTCGAAGGGGTGGGCGACCTGGTTGAGCATCGCCTGGGCCAGCCCACCCGAGGAGTCGTACCACGCCGTGCCGGGCATCGCCTTGACGAACTCGTCACCGGTGGCGAAGTAGTCGTCCCACGTCCCCATCATCGCGGCGACCTTGTCCCGGTCGGTCGGGAGTCCCGCCTTCTCGAACAGGTCGGCGCGGTAGCAGATCCCCTCGGGCCCCACGTCGGTGCCGTAGCCGATCATCTGCCCGTCGGCGTTGGTGCCGGCCGCGGCCTTCCAGTCCAGCCAGCGACCGTCGAGCTCGGGGTCGGTGAGGTCGACGAAGGCGTCGCTCTCGGCCATGATCGCGGGCATCGCGTCGCCCTCGATCGCCTCGATGTCGGACAGGCCCGAGCCGGCCGCCAGCTTGGTGTAGAGGTTGGCCTTGGCGTCGTCCCAGGTGCCGACCTTGACCTGCTTGATCTTGATGTCGTCGTTGGCCGCGTTCCACTCGTCGATGAGGTCCTCGTAGCCGAACTCGTTGAACGTCGCCACGGTGATCGTCGTGGCCTCCCCCGCGCCCGAGTCGCCGGAGTCGTCGCCGCCACAGGCGGCCGCCGTCGTCGTGAGGGTGAGCGCCATCAGGGCGCCGGTGACGAGTCGCGCTCGCCGGCTGTTCGGTGTGTGCACCACTGCTCTGCTCCTGCCGTCCTGCGGGACGCCGGACGGGCGTCCGGCTGGGTCATGGACCGGCGTGGAAGTGTGAGAGCGCTTCCATTCGGACCTGCGACTCACCATGACATCGGTCACACTTCCTGTCAACGATCCCGAGGCAACGCGGCACAAAATTGTGGAAGCGCTTCCACTAGACGTGACCGTGAGGGCGTCGTACCGTGATGCTCACTCCCTCCGCCGACCGTGCGCCGGGACCTCGACGAAGGGACAGCTGACGATGGCATCGGTGCGATTCGTGGGGGCCGGACGACGCTATCCGGGAGCGGAGCGACCCGCCGTGGAGGCCCTCGACCTCGAGATCGAGGACGGCGAGTTCATGGTGCTCGTCGGCCCCTCGGGCTGTGGCAAGT
>NZ_JBFUMD010000144.1:0-7862 GCF_054049555.1 Nocardioides sp. P5_C9_2 | reverse complement strand
GTCCCGGCGGTAGTGCGCGAGCTTGTCGGGGTCGAGGACGGCGCCGAGGCCGGGACCCGGGCGGACGACGAGCTCGCCGCCACGGATCTCGAGGGGCTCGGCGAGCAGGTCGTCGGTCATGTCGAGGAAGTTGGAGAGCTCGCCGGCTCGCCGCGACGTCAGCTCGAAGGCCGAGCCGAAGGCCAGGGAGCACAGGGACCCGAGCTGGCCGTCGATCTGGTTGCCCATCACGAGCTCGACACCGAGCCCCTCGGCGAGGTGGTGCACACGGCGGCTGGTGGTGAAGCCGGTGCGTGCCGTCTTGATGCTCGCGGCGGTGGCCGAGCCGCCGAGGACCTCACGGGTCAGCTCGGCGGGGGTCACGACGGACTCGTCGGCGATGAGGGGCACGTCGAGCTGCTGGACGAGCCAACGCCGCCCGATCACGTCGTCGGCCGGGCACAGCTCCTCGGCGAAGGTGAGCCCGAGGTCGGCCATCTCCCGCATCGCCCGGGCGGACTCGGAGGCCGACCAGCCGCGGTTGGCGTCGACGTACAGCTCGACGTCGTCGCCCAGGCCCTCGCGCAGGGCGCGGACCACGGCGGTGTCGAGGGTGTGCGGGCGGCGGCCGACCTTCACCTTGAAGGTGGTGATGCCGTAGGTGTCGCGCATCCGCTCGCCCTCGGCGACCATCGCCGCGGGCTCATCGAAGCCGAGCATGTGCGAGACGCGCATGCGATCGGTGTAGCCGCCGAGGAGCTCGGTGACGCTGTAGCCCAGCGACTGGCCCATCGCGTCCCAGACGGCCATGTCGAGAGCGGACCTGGCGGTGGGGTTGCCGACGGTGCGGGACAGCCGTGCGTGGATCTGTTCGCGCTCCATCACGTCGAGCCCGGTGACCTGGGGCGCGAAGATGCTGTCGATCACGGCGACGATCCCGGCCTGCGTCTCGCCGTACGTGAACGGGCGTGGTGGGGCCTCGGCGACTCCGACGACCCCCTCGTCGGTGGTCACGCGGACCAGGACGTGCTCGGCGGCGTGCACCTCGCCGCTGGCGAACTTCAGCGGCTTGGCATAGGGGATGGCGAAGGGGATCGCCTCCACGCTGGTGATCTTCATCGTCGGGCCTCGTCGGGTGCGGGAGCGGGTTCTGGGTCGGGGTCGGGGTCGGGGTCGACAGGGTGGTGGGCCGGGGTGCCGGCGAAGAGTCCGGCGGCCTCGAGCACCCCGAGGACCGAGAGCAGGGCCGGGTCGGTGTCGTCGGTGCGCCACGCCAGGGCCAGGTCGAGGGAGGCCGCGTCCGTGACGTCGCGGAACACGACGCCGTCCAGCGGGGCCGACCGCACCGAGGCCGGGACGAGGGCGATCCCCAGGCCGGCGGCGACCAGCGGCAGCATCACCGAGATCCCGGGTGCCTCGTGGGCGACCCGGGGGGCGAAGCCCGCCTCGCGGCAGCTGCGGCGCACGGCGGCGCTCACCACCGAGCTGGCGCCGGCGAACAGGACGAAGTCCTCGGTGCGGAGGTCTGCCATCGCGATGGTCTGGCGGTCCACCAGCCGGTGGTCACCGGCCAGCGCGAGGACCAGGGGCTCGTGCTCGATGGTGCGCAGGGTGATCCCGTCGCCGGTCGTGGGCGGGCGCAGCACGCCGAGGTCGAGGCTGCCGTCGGTGAGACCCGCCACCTGGGCGGGGGTCAACAGGTCGGCGTTGATCTCCAGCGCCAGACCGGGCAGCTCCCGCTTCACCGCCCGGGCGATCCGGGGGAGCTGGGTGTGGGCCGCGGTGCCGGTGAAGGCGATGCGGAGCAGCCCCTGCCGTCCCTCGGCGATGCGTCGGACACCGCGCACGCTGTCCTCGACGGCGTCCAGGATCCGGGCGGCCTCGCCGCGCAGGAACTCGCCGGCGGGGGTGAGGCTCACGTGGCGGGTCGTGCGGACGAGCAGCGGCGTACCCAGCTCGGCCTCGAGCTGACGGATCGCCTGGGAGAGGGCCGGCTGGGCCAGGTGCAGCCGCTCGGCCGCGCGACCGAAGTGGCGCGTCTCGGCGACGGCGGCAAAGTAGCGCAGGTGCCGCAGCTCCATGGTGTGTGCCTCCGTCGGGGTTCGGATGGTGAGGTCCGTCACGCGTTCGATTCACGGTAGATCCCGACATTGATCGAGGACAAGGTCGCGTATGCGGGTGATTGATAAGCGCGGACGATCAATCTGCTCGCCTGGGTCGCTGCTGACCGCGGCCCGCGAGGGACGCCACCGGGTCGCGCTCGGCAGCTGGCGGCGCACGACACGGGGAACGCCGAGATCCCTGTCGTACGCCGCCAGTTGCGCGGGCACGCCTGTCGTACGCCGCCAGTTGCGCGGGCACGCCTGTCGTACGCCGCCAGTTGCGCGGGCACGCCCGTCGCAAGCCGCCCGCGAGGCGCGGACGTGCGTCAGTCCTCGCGAGTCCCCGAGGGGCTCACGGTCAGACCCCGGCCGGCAGCAGGACGCGGCCGCCGGTGCGCCCGACGACCTGCTCGGCGGTGACACCGGGGGCGAGCTCGACGAGCGCGAAYGCGTCGCCGGTGACGTCCAGGACGCCGAGGTCGGTGATGACCCTCGAGACGACCCCGCGGCCGGTGAGCGGGAGGTCGCAGGAGGCCACCAGCTTGGGCCCTCCGGCGCGGGTGGTGTGCTCCATCAGCACGATGACGCGTCGGGCGCCGCTGACCAGGTCCATCGCGCCCCCCATGCCCTTGACCATGGCTCCGGGCACCATCCAGTTGGCCAGGTCGCCGTTGGTCGCGACCTGCATGCCACCCAGGACGGCGGTGTCGACGTGGCCGCCGCGGATCATCGCGAAGCTGAGCGAGGAGTCGAAGTACGACGCCCCGGGCAGCACCGCCACCGTCTGCTTGCCGGCATTGATGAGGTCGGGGTCGACGTCCTCGTCGTAGGGGAAGGGGCCGACGCCGAGGATGCCGTTCTCGGCGTGCAAGGTCACCGTCGACCCCTCGGGCAGATGGCCGGGGATCATCGTGGGCAGTCCGATGCCGAGGTTGACGTACTCACCCGGCTGCAGCTCCAAGGCGGCCCGCGCCGCCATCTGGTCGCGGGTCCAGCCGGTTCGGTCGGCACTCTGCTCGGTCATGACCGGGGCGTCCTCTCGCGGGTGGTGCGCTTCTCGATGTCCTTGCGGGCGGCCTGCTCGGGGGTCAGGGCGACCACCCGCTGCACGAAGACGCCGGGCAGGTGGACCTCGTCGGGCCCGATCTCGCCGACCTCCACGACGCGCTCGGCCTCGACGATCGTCAGCCGACCGGCCATGGCCGCGGCGGGGTTGAAGTTGCGGGTCGAGGCGTGGAAGACGCAGTTGCCGGCGCGGTCGACGACCGCGGCACGCACCAGGGCGACGTCGGTGACGATCGACTCCTCGAGGACCATCTCCCTGCCGTGGAAGGTGCGCACCTCCTTGGGCGGCGACTGGAGGACGACGGTGCCCTCCGCGTCGTAGCGCCACGGCAGCCCGCCATCGGCGACGAGGGTGCCGACGCCGGTCGGGGTGAAGAACGCGCCGATCCCCGAGCCGCCGGCCCGCAGCCGCTCGGCCAGCGTGCCCTGCGGGGTCAGCTCGACGGTCAGCTCGCCGGCGAGGTACTGGCGACCGAACTCCTTGTTCTCCCCGACGTACGACGCGATGACGCGGCTGATCCGTCGCTGCTCCAGCAGCAGGCCGAGGCCGGCCCCGTCGACGCCGCAGTTGTTGGAGACGACGGTGAGGTCGTCGGCGCCCTGCTCGAGGAGAGCCTCGATGAGGAACGTGGGGATGCCGGCCAGGCCGAAGCCGCCGACCGCGACGCTCGACCCGGACGGGATGTCGACGACGGCGTCGGCCGCGCTGGCGACCAGCTTGTCGAGGCTCATGACGTCTGCTCCGTGTCTGTGTCCGAGGGTGTGAGGTGCTCGATGATCGCCGGGGTGATGGTCGCCGGCTGCTGGGCGTTGGCGAGGTGCGCCGCGTCCGGTACGACGAGCAACCGGCCGTCCTGGACGCCCGCGGCGATGGCCTCGAGGTGCCGTGGCGGCGTGGCCGGGTCGTCGGCCCCGGCGATGGCCAGGGTCGGCGCGCTGATCGAGGCGAGGTCGGCGCGCAGGTCCATAGCCGCGATGACCTCGCAGCAGGACGCGTAGCCCTCCGCGGGCGTGGCGGCGACGAGCGCCTCGCTCGCGGCCCGGACGTCCGGATGGGTCTCGAGGTACGCCGGGGTGAACCACCGCGCCACGACGGCCTCCGCGACGGCGGGGCTGCCCTGCTCGCGCACGGTGGCCGCGCGGTCGCGCCAGCCGCTGGACGGGCTCAGGTGGGCGCCGGTGCACAGCACCACGAGCCGATCCACCCGCTCGGGGTGTCGGGCGGCCAGGCGCATGCCGGTCATCCCACCGAGCGAGAGGCCGACGACGTGCGCCTTCTCCACGCCGAGGGTGTCGAGCAGTCCGACCACGTCGTCGGCGAGGTCGTCGATGTCGTAGGGACCCTCGGGCACCGGGGAGCCCCCGTGCCCGCGGGTGTCGTAGCGCACGACGCGGAAGTGCCGGGCCAGCTCGTCGGCCTGGGCGTCCCACATGGACATCGTGGAACCCAGCGAGTTGGACAGCACGACGACCGGGGCGTCATCGGGGCCGCTGACGACGTGGTTGACGGCGACGGCCGACATCAGGCGACCCGCTCGAAGATCGCCGCGAGGCCCTGGCCGCCGCCGATGCACATGGTCTCCAACCCGTAGCGCGACTCGCGGCGCTGCATCTCGTGGGCCAGCGTGGCCAGGATGCGCGCGCCGGTCGCGCCGACCGGGTGGCCCAGCGAGATGCCGGAGCCGTTGGGGTTGAGCCGCTCGTCGGTCGGGTCGACCTTCCACTCGCGCAGGCAGGCGAGCACCTGGGCGGCGAACGCCTCGTTGAGCTCGATCACGTCGATCTCGTCGAGGGTGAGGCCGGCGCGCTCGAGGGCGGCGGCGGTGGAGGGGACCGGGCCGATGCCCATCACCTCGGGGCCGACACCGGCGACGGCCCATGACCTGAGGGCGAGCAACGGCCGCAGGCCACGGCGCTCGGCCTCCTCGCGCGTGGTCACGACGCACATGGCCGCGCCGTCGTTCTGGCCGCTGGCATTGCCGGCGGTCACGGTCGAGTCCGGGTCGATCCTCTCGCGCACCGGGCGCAGGGCGCTCAGCTGCGCGAGGGTGGTGTCGGGGCGCGGGTGCTCGTCGCGGTCGACGACCACGTCGGGCTTGCCGCGCCGGCCGGGGACGGTGACCGGCACCAGCTCGTCGGCGAACCGGCCGGCCTCATGAGCGGCGCCCGCCCGCTGCTGGGAGCGGACCGAGAGCTCGTCCTGCTCCTCCCGGGAGATGCCGTACTCGCGGCGCAGGTTCTCGGCCGTCTCCAGCATCCCGCCGGGGACGGGGTGGTCCCTTCCGCCGGCGGTCTCACGGGCCCGGACGAGGCGGTCCATCAGCTCGATGCCGCCGCTGCGGACACCCTTGCGCAGGCCGAGGGCGTAGTGCTCGACGTTGGACATCGACTCGGTACCACCGGCGACGATGAGCGTGCCCGCGCCGCTGGCGATCTGCGAGGCGGCGTACAGCACGGCCTGCAGGCCCGAGCCGCAGCGGCGGTCGAGCTGGACGCCGGGGACTCCGGTGCCGAGGCCGGCGTCGAGTGCGGCGATCCGGCCGATGGCCGGGTTCTCGCCGCTGGGGTAGCAGTTGCCCAGGATGACGTCGTCGACGTCCCCCTCCTGCAGCCCCGTGCGTCGGACGAGCTCGGCGAGCGTGGTCGAGGCCAGGTCGACGGCGGACAGGGAGGCGAGGGCGCCCCCGTAGCGACCCACCGGGGTGCGTACGGGATCACAGATGACGATGTCGGTCATGTGGTCGAACCTAGTCGTGACCTTCAATACAGTGAAGTACTCATTTCGCGACCATTGAGACGTCAGACGTCCTGAACGCGCTCGCGGCCGGCCCTGCGCGGATCGACCTTGCTACGCTCCGCACGCTCGACCGAGAGACGAGGGCGAGCAGGGGGAGGGACTCAGATGGTCGCCATGAGGTGGGCCGCGCGGGCGGCGGTGGTGTGCGCGATCGCCGTGAACGGCGTGATCGGGGCGGTGCCGCTCGGATCAGCGGCCGCGGACACCACGGCGTACGACGACCCCGTCGGGGACTCGACGTCGGTGGACATCTCCCGGGTGCGCGTCGTCCACCGTGACGCAGTCGCCGTGCGGGTCCGCTCGACCGTCCCGCTGGCCGCCGGCCAGCTCTACATGTTCTGGATCGACACGGGGCGTGGTCCCCGGTCCACCTACCACGTCGCCTTCAGCCCGAACTCCGGCTTCGAGGATCGCCTCGGTCTCGTCCGGCCCTTCGGCCGGCACCCGTCCCGCTTCGTCCAGTGCCCGGGGATGCGGGCGCACGCCGACATCTTCAGCGGCGCGCCCGTGGCGCTCCGCGTCCCGCGGCCCTGTCTGGGCGACCCGAGGAGGATCCGGGTCGCGGTGCGGTTCGAGGACGAGGCGACGAGCGCCGCGGACTGGGCGCCCCAGCGCCGCACCTTCGGTCCCTGGGTAGCGCGGTAGCTCCCTAGCGACCGGCGGTGCCGGACGGACGGTGATATGCCTCAGCGTCTGTCACGGGCGCACTGAAACGCTGCAAGTATGAGTGGATGGAACTGCGCCACCTCCGCTACTTCGTCGCCGTCGCCGAGCAGCGCCACTTCGGTCGCGCCGCCGAGCGGCTGCACATGGCCCAGCCGCCGCTCTCCCAGCAGATCCGGCAGCTCGAGTCCGAGCTCGGCGTCACGCTCCTCACCCGCACCACGCGGCGCGTGGACCTGACGCCGGCAGGGTCGGCGTACCTCGACCACGCCCGCGCGATCCTCGCCGCCGTCGACACGGCCGGCGAGGTGGCCAGCAGGATCGCGGCCGGACGCACCGGGCGGCTGACGGTCGGGTGCGTCGGGTCGGCGACGTACTCCCTCCTGCCCGCCCTCGCGAAGGCGCWGCGCGTCGAGCTGCCCGACGTGGAGTTCGGGTTCCGCGGCGAGATGCTCTCGCCCGACCAGGCCGCCGCGCTGCACGACGGCTCGCTCGACCTCGCCCTGCTGCGGCGGCTGCCGGACACGTCGGGGCTCATGATCCGCGAGGTACGCCGCGAGCGGCTGCTGGTCGCCCTGCCCCAGGAGCACCGGTACGCCGACCGCAAGCGGCTGCGGGTCGTCGACCTGGCGGGGGAGGGCCTGATCGTGCATGCCGGCAGCGGCCGCAGCGTGATGAGCTCACTGGTCCACGACCTCTTCGAGGGCGCCGGCCTCGAGCCCGACGTCGTGCACGAGGTGGCGGAGACCTCGACGCTGGTGACCTTCGTGGCCGCCGGGCTCGGGGTCGCGATCGTGCCCGAGCCCACCGCGGCCCTCAACGTCCCGGGCGTGGTCTACGTGCCCCTGGTCGGCACGCCCGGCGTCGACCTGGTCGTGGCCACCCGGGAGGGCGACGAGAACCCGGTGCTCGCGCGTGCGCTCGCCCGGCTCGGGGAGCTCGCCGACCGCTGACGTCAGGAGGGGACCGGTGCCCCGCTCACCGTCGGGTGAGGCGGAGCAGGCAGTCCCATGCCGTCCGCTCGACCTCGGCGCCGTGGCCTTCCTCGGCGGTGACCACCCGCGCCACCCGCTCGGCACGCTCCACGTCCACGGCGATTCCGTCAGTGCCCGCGATGCCGTCGGTGCCCGCGATGCCGTCGGTGCCGGCGAGGTCCTGGAGCAGGTCCTCCGCGGTCATCAGCACGGCGGGGTCCTGCGGGCCGCCGGTGCCCTCGGTGAGGTTGGTGCTGTCGTGGCCCACCCACAGCAGGGTGC
>NZ_JBFUMD010000143.1:0-7872 GCF_054049555.1 Nocardioides sp. P5_C9_2 | reverse complement strand
GGAGCAGCCAGAGCACGACCGTCCCACCGGCCCTGTCCCTGGTGTCGGGACGGTCGTCGACGTCGGAAGCGGGGAGGAACGACACGCCCGCATCCTAGGTCGGGGCCGGCGATTCCCCGGGATCGTCACCCGGGCGGCGAGTGGGACCGCTGGTGGCCAGCGCCACCAGCAGGACCACGAACGAGCCGGCCAGCAGCGCGTACCCCGAGGCGTTCGCGGGGATCAGGTAGTCACCCTCCGGCCGCGGCACCACGGCGTACGCCACGGCGCCCATCCAGCCGAGCGCGAACGCCAGCCGCGACCACCAGCCGCGCGGCAGGGCGAAGGCCACCGCGGCCGCGGCGGCCAGACCGAGGGCCAGCCCCCACCCGCGCTGGTGGAGCAGCACGGCGGCCAGCCCACCGGCGGCTCCGACGAGCAGCAGCCCGACGGCGCACCCGCCCCGGCGGACGAGGCGCACCCCTCAGAGCCCGGCGAAGAGGTCGGCCTCGAAGCCGTCCTCGCCGGCGGGACCCCGCACGCCCTTGGCCAGGACGTAGTACTCGTCGCCCCAGAACGCGTGGCCGGACTCGGCGCCGGCGAAGAACGGGCCGTCGGGGTCGACCTGCGTGCGGTGGAGCTTGAGGGCGTCCATCTTCTGCGCGGCGTACGCCTGGCCGTCGACGCGGGCCGTGATCAGGTCGTCGGCGGTGACGAACGGGCCGAGATCGCCCTCGGGGTCCATGCCCTCGAAGCTGGTGGTGTCACCCGCCGCCCGCATCTGGCGCAGGCTGTCGCGCATCCGGTTCTCGCTCATCGCGCACCAGTAGACCTTGGCGACGTCGTGCGGCTCGCCGAGGTCGCGCTTGTACGCCGACACGGCCGCGAGCGCGGCGGCGTACGTCGCGACGCGGTGCGCCTGGATGTGGTCGGGGTGGCCGTAGCCGCCGAACTCGTCGTACGTCACGAGCACCTGCGGGCGGACGTCGCGGATGATCCGCACCAGCGCGTCGGCGGCCTCGCGGAGGTCTGCGTTCCAGAAGGCGTTGTCCGGCACGACCGCGGCCGCCATGGCGTGGCCGTCCGGGTGCCACGCCATCCCGGAGTCGTGGAACGCCCCGAAGCCTCCCAGCCACCGGTGGTCGGTGACGCCGAGGGCGGCCATCGCCTCGGCGATCTCGCCCTTGCGGCGCTCTCCGAGCCCACCGTCCTTGTCGTAGGCGAGGTGCTCGAGGTCGGGGACCAGTACCTCGCCCATCTCACCGGCGGTGCAGGTCACCACGGTGACGCCCCGACCCTCCGCGACGTACTTGGCCATGGTGGCGCCGTTGTTGATGGTCTCGTCGTCCGGGTGCGCGTGCACCAGGAGCAGGCGCTGGTCTGGGCTCATGGCTCCAGCCTAGGCGGGGGCCTGCGGCGGCCCCGCGGGATGCTGCCGGTGCCCAGAGCGACGCCGACCACGGCCACGACCAGACCCACCAGCTCCAGCGGCGTGAGGGTCTCACCGAGGACCAGCCAGGCCAGCACGGCGGTGACCGGCGGGGACAGGAAGAACAGGGAGGCGCCGGCGCCCGCTCCCCCGGCCCGCACGAGCTTGCCCAGCAGCAGGAGGCCGATGATCGAGTTGACGACCGCCAGGAACAGGACGGTGAGCCCGCCCCGCACCGGGTCGCTCACGGCGTGGGTGCCCTCCAGGGCGAGGGCCAGGAGGGCCAGCGGTGGCACGGACACCGTGAACTGGATGGCGGCCGACCACCACGGGTCGGGGGCGTGGCCGATCCAGCGCTGCCCGAGGGTGCCCAGGCTCAGGGTGATCGCGCCGAAGACGCCGAGGGCCACCGCCGCCGGGCCGCCCGCCTTGTCGATGTCGGGACCCAGGACGAGCACGACCCCGGCCACTCCGATCGCCAGGCCGACCACCTGCCTCGGCGAGAGCCGCTCCTTGRGCAGGGCGGCGGCCAGGACAGCGGTGAGCACGGGGGTGAGGGCGTGCAGCAGGGAGGCGAGGGTGGCGCCGAGGCCGGCGTCGAAGGCGAGGTACATCGCGCCGAACTGGACGGCGTTCATGGCCAGCCCGGTGAGCGAGATCCGGCCCAGGTCCGCCCGGTCGATGCGCAGCGGCCCACGGAGGAGCCGCGCCACCACCAGGGCGATCGCGGCGGCGAGGGCGAACCGCAGGGCCAGCAGGGTGAACGGTGCGACGTGCTCCACGCCGTAGGGGCCCGAGATGTAGCCCGAGGACCACACCAGCACGAAGGCGGCGGCGGGGACGAGCGGCAGGGTCCCGACCGGGGGGCGGGCGCCGCCCGCCCCCGGCGCGCCCGCAGGGTCGCTCGCGGGGCTGGACGCGGGTCCGGAGGACGGGCCGGACGCAGGGCCGGACGACGGGTCAGTCACCGTCGGGTCGCTTGATCCGCTTCGGGGCGGCCGGCAGGTCCAGCGGCGGCAACGCGGGCCGGGCCGCGGTGTCCTCGCCGTCGAGCCACCCGTCGTGCTCGTCGACCAGCAGCTCGACCATGAAGTCCGGGGCGTCGGACACCACGGCCCACGGGTGGCCCTCGTCGTCGTCCTCACCGGCCAGGCGCTCGCGGGCCACATCGGCCTCGAAGCCGTCGCGGAGCAGATGCGCCGCGACCGCGCGTGCGTCGTCCTCGTCGAAGAAGATGGCCCTCACCGTTGCATCCTGCCAGCCGGCAGCATCGCAGCCAGCGCCGCGAGGAACGGACGGTCGGGCTCCAGCCAGTCGACGTCGTCGAGCTCGTCGGCGCCCAGCCAGCGCAGCAGGTCGTGCTCGGTCGGCTCGGGCTCGCCGTCCACCAGGTCGGCCGTCGCGACACGGAGCTCATGGGTCTCCCCGATCGCGGCGGCCCCCGGCAGCCACGCGGTGACCACGACGGTGCAGCCCAGCTCCTCGGCGACCTCGCGGACCAGCGCGGAGTCGGCCGTCTCCCCGGGCTCGACCTTGCCGCCGGGGAGCTCCCACCGGCCCGCGGCCTCGGGGGGCGTCGTACGGCGGGCCGCCAGCACTCGTCCGTCCCGGAGGATGGCGGCACCGACGACGGGCACGCGCGGCTGGTCGGTCACGGCGCCGACCCTAGTCGCGGAGGTCCGGGCCGCGATCCAGCACCCGGCCCGCTCCGAGGCGCGATTACGGTGGGGGCATGCGTGAAGCCGGCGACCCCACTCCCCCGACCGGGGTCGACCTGACCGGCTCCTCCGGATCCGACGAGGCGACCCGCCCGTACGTCGAGGGCGTGCACCTCCAGCGCACCGACGAGAACGCCCGCGAGATCGAGGCCCTGGCCGCGGTGCTCGGCGAGCCAGCAGGGCTCGACGGGCTGCTGGGCGACCTGAAGTACCGGATGCGCCGGGCCCGGGTGGTGCCGCGGCTGCTCGGCCGGGCCGTGCGGCAGGCATGGGCCTGGGACGCCTACGACGAGCGCGACGAGAACTGGTACCCCCAGGGCATCTCCACCAGCGCCGACGCCTCCGACACCGAGCTCGTCGGCGGGGTCGACGGCGGCAGTGACGGACGCAGGGTGCTGGTCACCACCTGGTACTCCACGGGCAGGGACGGCATCAAGCGCGGCTCCCGGGTGACCTTCATCGACCTCGACACCCTGGAGTACCGCCACGTCCTGCTGGTGGTCCCGGTGCTCGACAAGACCGGCACCCTCCAGCTGCGGCCGATGAACATCCACGCCGGCGGCATCGTCTGGGCCGGGCCGTGGCTGCACATCGCCGCCACCGGCCGGGGCTTCGTGACCGCGCGGGTCGACGACATCATGCGGGTGCCGGGCGACGACGAGCGTCCAGACGAGCTCGGCGTCGACGGCACCCGGGTGGCGTCGTTCGGTCACCGCTACGTGCTGCCGGTGCGCTCGACGTACCAGGCGTTCACCGACGAGGGCCACGAGAAGCTGCGCTACTCCTTCATGTCCCTCGACCGACGCTCGGACCCCCCGGCGCTCGTGGCCGGCGAGTACGCCCACGACCCCGACGCGACCACCCGGCTGGCGCGCTACCCGCTGGACGCCGCGACCTGGCAGCTCGAGACCGGCGCGGACGGCTTCTCCCGCCCGCTGGCCATCGACGAGGGGGGCGTGCGGCAGATGCAGGGGGCCGTCATCGCGGGCGGTCGCTACCACGTGAGCGTGTCGCACGGGCCCTGGATGCCCGGGACGGTGGCCGCCGGCCAGCCCGGTGCGATGCGGGTACGCCGCTGGGCGGTGCCGATGGGTCCCGAGGACCTCTCCTACTGGCCCTCGACCGACCGCATCTGGTGCGTCACCGAGCACCCGCGCCGGCGCTGGATCGTGGCCATGGACCGCCGGTGGTTCGATTGACCAGCGAGGCCCGGCACCCGGCCGAGTCGTGCACCGCGAGCGACGCGATGGTCACGGCCCCGTGGACGCACGACCCCGACCTGACCGTGGCCGGGGCGCACGAGGCGTTCACCGACTCGCACGTGCACATGCTGCTGCTGACCCGCGACGGCGTGCTGCACGGGACCCTGGCGCGGGACGACCTCTCGTCCGTGACCGACGCCGCGGCCCCGGCCCTCGGCGCGGCGACGCTCGCCGGACGCACGATCGGGCCGGAGCACGATCTCGAGGAGGCCCTCGACCTCATGAGGCAGCGGCAGACGCGGCGGCTGGCCGTCGTCGACGGCACCGGTCGGCTGGTCGGGCTGCTGTGCCTCAAGCGCACCCTCGACGGGTTCTGCAGTGACGACGACGTGCGGGCCCGGGCCCTCGAGCACGGCGGAGTGCACGACCGGGTGCACCAGATCGGTCGCTGAGCGACCGCGCTGCACCTCAGCCCCTGGCGACGGGCACGTGGACCGCGACCACCCGGCTGTCGGAGCCGTCCGCCTGCTCCTGGTCCTGGATGGACAGGTAGAGCAGCTTGCCGTTGGCGGAGAAGACCGGCCCGGTGCCCTCGCCCCCACCGCCGACGGTGGCGAGGTGGACCAGGTTCTCGGTGCCGGACCTCCCCGGGGGCAGGACGTAGACCTCGTTGTTGCCTCCGGTGGCCGGATTGTCGAGCGCGCTGCCGTTGTCCTCGAACACGTAGAGGTTGCCCGAGTGGTCGTAGCGCACGTTGTCGGGCCGGCTCATCGTCGCGAAGTCACCCTCGACGAGGACCTCGCCGGTGACGCCCTCGTGGTCGTCCGTCAGCTGCCACACCCGGCCCGGGTCGCTGCCCGAGGCCGACTCGGCGAAGATCAGTCCGTGGCCGCGCTGGGCCTTGATGATTCCCTCGTGCTTCGAGAACGAGTTGGTCGCGTCAGGAGGGCCGACCTTGGCGACCATCTCGGCCTCGGCGTTGGCAGGGTCGTCCAGCGTCACCCAGGTGCCGGTGTTCGTCGYGCGGTCGAAGTCCAGGCCGTACAGCTGGCCGGAGGTCAGGTCGTGCTGCCGGCGCGGGACGAACTTGTAGAGGTACTGGAAGTTCCCGCGGTCGTCGGTGAGGTACCAGGCGCCCTGCGAGCGGGCTTCCTGCTCGTGGCTGAAGCGACCCATCCCGGTCAGCCTGGTCTCGGCGCCCGTCTGCGGGTCGATCTCCCAGACCCAGCCGGAGCGCTGCTCGGGGTCGCTGACGAAGGGGAACTCCTCGTTGACGAGGACGGTGCCCCACGGGGTCCGGGCGCCGGCGCAGAGGTTGTGCAGACCCGTCGCGATCAGCTCGCTGTCGGTCACCGTGGTGCCGTCCCTCCCCAGGGTGAGCCGCGAGACCGACCCCCAGCCGTCACTGTCGCCGTCGTCGGCGGTCGCCTGCTCCGGTACGGCGCACTTGTCCGCGTCGCCCTGGTAGTCGCCGGCGACCGGCCTGGTCAGCTCATGGGCGGTCAGCAGCTGCACCTGGCCATGCGCGCCGCGCACCAGCTCGTTGTTGTCGAAGTCGCTCGGCATCGCGAAGGTGGCGCCGGACTCCGTCGAGGTCACCTCGTCGACGCAGTCGCGCGCCAGCACGTCGTAGGAGTAGCCCGACGGCAGGTCGATCACGCCGCCCGGGTCCGCCAGCACCGGGCCTGGGTCGAACCCGGCGTGCGCGTGCCCCGTCCCCCCTGCCACGGCACCACCGGCGCCCGTCCCGAGGGTGAACACGGTGGTGGCGGCCGTCGCCACCACCAGCATCTTGTTCCTCATCGTCCCTGCCCCTTCCGCGACGTGGTCAGAAACGGGCCAGCGGCCCGGGTGCTGGTCTGCTCCTTGCGACGTTAACCCCGTGAGGCGTCGTCGCAACAGGGGCGACGGCGAGCTGCCGTCGGGCCGGCCACCAGCGGTCCTCAGGCCGGGCGGGGGAACCGCGCGAGCTGCCGGCTCTGGGCGACGAGCCGCCCCGCGGAGTCCCAGACCTCGCAGTCCTCCTCGAACATGCCGCCGGCGACGTTGCGCGTGCGGTGGGACACCTTGAGCCACCCCGGCGCGGGAACGGCCCGCACGTGGGCGGTCAGCTCGAGGGTGGGCGCCCAGCCCGGGTGCCCGAGATCGAAGGTCACCGGGGGCAGTGCGTCGAGCACCATGAGCAGCTGTACCGGGTCGGGGTCGCGTCCGTCGGCCAGCCGGAACCACGCCTGCATCAGCCCGCGACCGCTCGGTCGACCGATGGCCCAGCCGGCGCTGGCCGGGTCGAATCGCATGTCGAAGCGCCGCATGAGCGGTGGGACCTGGTGCGCCGTGCCGGGCGCCGAGGAGGCGGCGAAGCACTCCTCGATCGGCGGCAGGTCGGGCTCGACCGCCGTGGTGCGCACGTCGTCGGACAGCCGGGACAGGTCGCCGTACGTCGCGAGGGCGGTGATGCGGGTGTCCTCGCCCTGGACGAGCTCGGCGGCCACGGTGGCGGTGCTGCCGCCGTCACGCACCACCCGGGTGCGGACCGTGGCGGGGCCGGGGCGCGAGGCCGAGACGTAGAAGGCGCTGACCGCGATCGGGTCGGGCTTGGCCGGGACCGTCTCGCCGATCGCGCGCCCGATCACGCCCAGCAGGTAGCCGCCGTTGACTCCCCCGCCGACGACCCAGCCCGGGTCGAGCTCGGCGGAGAAGCCGTCGGGCGTGGCCTCGACCGCGGTGTGTGCGTCCCACTCGTGTCCCATGAGCGCGATCCTCTCAGGGACGTGCGGGGGCGGGTCAGGCGGCGCGCAGTGCGGCGACGCGCTGGACGAGCCGACGCAGCGGGGTGTCTCGCTGGACGGTGACGCGGCCCCCGTCGGCGTCGAGGCCGAAGAGCGGCAGCAGGTCCTGGCGGCCCTCGCGCTCGGCCATCAGCAGGATCGCGTCACGGTCGTAGTCGGCGGCCAGGTCGGCAGCGGTGGTGACGTCGTCGTGGGAGACGGCGGCGTTGATGGCGTCGACGTACGACGCGTGCAGGGCGTTGAGCTCGTCGATCAGGCGGGTCATCTCGGGTCCTCTTCTCGTGGTCGTCCCTCCAGTGTGAGCACTGGATTGGAACGATCCAAGTCCTGAGGAGTGTGACCTTGGACGCCTCGACGGGGGTCCGACTTGAGGTCGCGGCTCGCCTGCGCACAGACTCGCGGGGTCATGTCCCCACCCGTCGCCTCCTCGCCGCCCGCCACGACGCACGAGGGACACCTGCCCGGCTCGACCGACTACCGGCGAGTGGTCGTCGCGCTCTTCGCGGCGGGTCTCGCGACCTTCGAGCTGCTCTACAGCACGCAGGCGATCCTGCCGGCCCTGGCGGACCGCTTCGACGTGTCCTCGACCGAGGCGACCCTGACCCTGTCGCTGGCCACGGTGTCGCTGGGCGTCGCGCTCCTGGTGGTGGGGCCGCTGTCGGACGTGGTCGGGCGGACCCGCCTCATCCACCTCTCCCTGCTGCTCTCGACCCTGTGCGCGGTCGGCTGCGCGGTCGCCCCGTCCTGGACGGCGC
>NZ_JBFUMD010000142.1:0-7883 GCF_054049555.1 Nocardioides sp. P5_C9_2 | reverse complement strand
GTTCTTGACGGCCTTGGCGAGCCGGTCGAGGCTCAGGTTGCACGGGGTGATCTCGTTCCAGCTCGACGCGACACCGATCTGGGGCTTGACCCAGTCGTCGTCGCCCATTCCCACGGCGCGGAGCATCCCGCGGGCCGCGGCCTTCTCGAGGCCGTCGGTGACGTCTCGGGACCGGGGCTTGATGTCGGGCTGCTGTCCCGTCGGCTGGCTGGTCGGCTGGGTCATGGCGTCAGGCTAGTCCGGCCTCGGCGCCGGCCGGTCTCCCGTCTCAGGAGGCGCGGCGGTCGGCGCCGGCCGACCGCATCCGCTCGACCACCTCCGCCCTGGTCGGATGGTCGGGCGGAGTGCCGTAGGCGGCGCGCATGACTCCTCGCCACATGCCGCGGTCGTAGGTGACGTAGGGGTCCCCGTCCTCACGCGAGCGTCGCCACTCGGCTGCCCCCTCGGCGCTCGGCAAGGAGTCGGGGGGCGACCACCACCCCTGTCCCCGAGGGTCGCAGTGGGCCGGGTAGTGACGATCGGCGCGGTCACGGATGGCCAGCGGGTCCATGGGCGCGACCCGGGCGCCGTCCTCGGCCACGGCCACCAGCGTCGCGCCATCGAGGGCCAGCACCTCCTCGAGGTCGGCCGCCGAGGGGATGGCACGGCCCGTCTCTCAACGGGCCACGCGGGACTGTGACACCCCGAGCCGCGCCGCGAGACCCCGCTGGGACACCCCGAGCTCGCGACGTAGCGTCGGACCAGCCCGGGCAGGGCGTCCAGAAACGGGAGCCCCGCCCGCATGGTCGGCGCCTCCGCAGCCACCCCGTTCGCATCCGCCTCGTCCACGCCGCCCCCTCGTCCGTCCCGTCCGTCCCGACCTCGTCACCCGAGGCAAGCACCGGCCACCGACATCGGCGTAGGGCACGAGCAGGTCGTCCACAGGAACGCTCGGCGCCGGGACGATCGGGTCGCGCGGTACGACCTGAGTCACCGGGTGACTCAGGTCGTAGCGGTGACAGGGGCAGGGCCCGCGGTGCGAGCTGAGTCAAAGGGTGACTCAGGTCCCAGCGGTGCCGCGGGGCCGTCCGGGCGTGCGCGGAGGCAGGATTGGCCCCATGAGTCAGGTCGCGGAGTCGCTCGACGAGCTCTGCGCACGGCTCGGGGACCTCGGCTGGGTGCGCGACGTGCTCGTCTGCGGGTCGCTGGCGACCGGTGACCACCGGGTCGGCGTGAGCGACGTCGACCTGGTCGCGCTGGTCGAAGGACCGATGGATGCCGAGCGCGTGGCCGGCGTCCGATCCCTGCACACCGCCCTGGACCACGGCACGGCCCGTGGCCTGGACCTGGGCTGCGTGTACGTGGACGAGCGCACGCTCGCGGACGTCGAGGCCCGACACCCGACGTGGACGCACGGTGTGCTCGTCGAGCGTCACCTCTCGCCGCTCGCCCGGGTGGAGCTGGTGCGGCACGGGCGGGCGCTGCGGGGCCATGGCCTGAGCGGGCGCTCCCCCGCCGCCGTGCTCCCGCCGGGGGACGACGACACGGTGCGCGCGGCGGTCCGGGCCGAGCTGGAGGGGTACTGGGCGTGGGCCGTACGCCGACCCTGGATGTGGCTCGACCAGGGGATCGCCGATCTCGGCCTCGTCACGATGGCGCGGGCCCGGCACGCGCTCGCGCACGGCGAGCTGGCGACCAAGACCGCCGTGCTCCACGACCTGGCCGTGCCGCCCCGGCTGGCGAGGCAGGTGCGGGCGCGACGGACCGGAGACGCCCCGCGGTCCCCGCTCCTGCTCCGACCGTGGGCCGCGGCGTACGCGTGGCGCGACGTGCGACGGACGATCAGCGCTGCTCGGCCGCGGCCTTGAGGGAGGCCAGTCCGCGGTCGAAGTCCTTGGCGATGGCCCGGTCGAAGAACAGCTTGCCCGCGAGCGCCATGACCGGGTTGCGGTGTCCCGACATCGTCCAGACGACCCGCGTGTGGCCACCGCCCACCTGGACGAGGTCGAAGGTCGTCAGGTTGCGCGCCTTGAAGGGCTTGAGGAACTGCAGGTCGACGGCCACCCGTGACGGCGTGGACTCCACGATCTCCATCGCGCCCTCGCCGGCCTTGCGGTTGCCCGACCAGCGGTAGTGCGAGCCGACGCCGGACGCGGGTCCCTGGTAGCTGCGCTCGAGGTCCGGGTCCAGGCCCTCCCACGGTGACCACTGCGGCCACTGGTGGAAGTCGTCGACGAGTCCGTGGACGCGGTCGGTGGGCGCGTCGATGGTCGTCGAGCGGGACATCGAGAAGTCAGCCATGGAGGTCCTCGGGGCGGTGGTCGGGCGGTTGGCGATCCGGATGGTCAGGCCAGCGAGGCGGCGCGCAGGAACATGATGTCGGGCAGGTCCTTGTGGATCTCCTGCCAGGTCTTCCCGGTGTCCGGCGAGGACCAGATCCCGCCGTTGCGGCCGCCGAAGTAGAGACCGGGCACGGCGTGGTCGTCGGTGCACATCGCGTCACGCATCACGGCGGCATAGAAGTCGTCGGGCAGCGACCCCTCGCCGAGGGGCTCCCAGCTCGTGCCACCGTCGGTCGTCCGGCACACCCGGGCCTTGCCGTCGACCGGCCAGCGGCCGCCGGCGTCCGCGATCGGGAACGTGTACGCCGTGTTGGCCTCGCGCGGGTGGACCACCATCGCGAACCCGAACTCCGAGGGCAGGCCGGGGGCGATGTCCTGCCACGAGGCCCCACCGTCGTCGGAGCGGTAGACGCCGCCGTGGTTCTGCAGGAAGAGGCGGTCCGGGTCCGTGGCATCGCGAGCGACCTTGTGCACGCACTGGCCGAACTCGGGGAAGTTGCGCTCGCCGGGGAAGAACTCGGCCTTGACTCCCGTGTTGGAGGCCGTCCACGTGGCTCCCCCGTCGGACGTGCGGTAGACCCCACCCGTCGAGATCGCCGCCAGCACCGAGTCGCCGTCGGTCGGGTGCGGAAGGATCGTGTGGAACGCCTGGCCGCCGAAGCCCTCGTTCCACTCCTGGCGGTGCGGGTGGTCCCAGAGGCCGCGCACCAGCTCGAAGGTCTCGCCGCGGTCGGTGGAGCGGAAGATCGCCCCCGGCTCGGTGCCGGCCCACACGACGCCGTCCTCGACCCCGGGCGCCAGCTGCCACACCCGCGCCAGGGTGGCGGGGCTGCCGTCGGGCTGTGTCGCGTCCTCGGGGAAGCGGATCGCGCCGTTGGGCGTCTCCTGCCACGAGGCGCCGAGGTCGTCGGAGCGCCACACCTGGGGGCCCAGCCAGCTCGACGACGCTCCTGCGAACAGGCGCGGTGTGTCGCCGCGCCCGTCGATGAGCACCGAGTAGACCTCCTCCATCGGGAAGTGCGGGCCCGACCACTCCCAGGCCGTCCTGGCCTCGTCGGAGGTGCCCAGCCACAGACCCTTGCGGGTCCCTGCCATCAGCAGCGTGCGTCCCATGTGCTCGTCTCCCGTCCCCGTATTCCTAATAGGAACAGTAGTCTCATCCCACCATGGGTCAAGACCTTCCCGTCACCTCGTACGCCCTGCTCGGCCTCCTGACGTTCGGGGACGAGCTGACCGGCTACGAGCTCAAGCAGCGCGCGGACGCGACCCTGCGCTTCTACTGGGTGTCCCCCGCGATGAGCCAGGTCTACAGCGAGCTGGCCCGGCTGACCGAGCGCGGTCTGGTCCTCACCCGGGGCGGAGGTGACCGCAGCACCACCTACCGACTCAGCGCCCGGGGCCGGCGGGAGCTGGAGGCCTGGATGCGCGGGACCGAACCCGGGTTCTCGGTGCTCAAGCACCCGGTCGCCCTGCGCCTCCTGCTCGGCCACGTCGTGGACACGCCGACCACCATCGCCATGCTCGAGGCCCACGTCGCCGCACTCGACGCGGAGCGGGACGCGCTGCTGGCCGTGCGCGAGGGGTTGCACGGCGCCGACGCCCCCGGACAGCGCTTCCGCAACCCCGGTCTCGTGGCGGACTGGGGTCTGGACTACTTCGAGAACGAGCGCCGTATCGTCACCAGCCTCATCGAGCGCCTGCACGAGGAGGACGAGCACCGGGAGGGGGACGCGTGAGGCGAGCCATCTGGCTGGTGATCGTCGGCATCGTCTCCGTCCAGGTCGGCGCGGCCTTCGCCAAGGACCTCTTCGGGACCATCTCCCCCACGGCCATCGTCTGGTTGCGGCTGGTCACCAGCGCGCTGGTCCTCGTCGCGGTCGCCCGCCCCCGCCTCGGGGGCCGCACCCGGCAGGACTGGTCGGTCGTCGTCGGCTTCGGGGTCAGCCTCGGGCTGATGAACTGGGCGATCTACCAGTCCTTCGCCCGCATCCCGCTCGGCATCGCGGTCACCATCGAGTTCATCGGCCCGCTGACGCTGGCCGTGCTCGGCTCCCGCCAGGCCCGCGACCTCATCTGGGTCGGCCTGGCGGCCCTCGGCGTGCTTCTCCTCGGCTTCGAGCCGGCGGACCTCACGGTGGCCGGTGTCGCGTACGCCCTGCTCGCCGGGGCCGCGTGGGCGGCGTACATCCTGCTGAGCGCACGCACCGGCGCCCGGTGGCCGGGGCTCGACGGGCTCGCGGTCGCCAGCCTCCTGGCCACCCTGCTGCTGACCGTCCCCGCCGTCGTCGCCGGCGGCGACACCCTGCTGGACGGGCACGTGCTGCTCGTCGGCGCGATGATCGGGCTGCTGTCCTCGGTGATCCCCTACAGCTGCGAGATGGTGGCCCTGCGGACCCTGCCGCCGTCGGTGTTCTCGATCCTGATGAGCCTGGAGCCCGCAGCGGCCGCGCTGGCGGCGATCGTCGTGCTGGACGAGTTCCTCACGCCCCTGCAGGGCATCGCCATCGGCTGCGTCATCGCCGCCAGCGTGGGCGCCACCCGGAGCAGTCCCGTGCACACCGAGCCGGCCCCGGACTGACCCGTGCACAATCGTCCTATGCCCACTCCTCCGGCACCGTGGTCCACCGCGCTGGCCGCGGTGACCGCACTGGTGGGCGCCTTCGTCCTGGCCGGCTGCGCCGACGACGGTGCCGAGCCGACGATCCCCAGCGTCACCCAACCCACCGACGCCACGCCGGACGGACCCGTCGGCACGCCGACCGGATCGCCGAGTGCCGCAGCGGGCGAGGCCCCCCGGGTCGCCGGCACGGTCGCCACGGGCCTCGAGGTGCCGTGGGGCATCGACTTCCTCGACGACGGCACGGCGCTGGTCACCGAGCGCGACACCCGGCGGGTGCTGGCCGTCGACGTCTCCGGCGACGTCCGCGAGGTCGGCGAGGTGGTCGAGGCCGAGCCCGAGGGCGAGGGCGGCCTGCTGGGACTGGCCCTCGACCCGGCCAGCGACGACCGCGACGTCTACGTCTACGCCACCACCGCCGACGACAACCGGGTGCTGCGCGCGCAGCTCGACGGGGGACGGCTCGGCCCGGCCGAGGTGGTCCTCGACGGCATCCCGAAGGGCTTCATCCACGACGGAGGGCGCCTGGTGTTCGGGCCCGACGGTTACCTCTACGTCTCCACCGGCGAGACGGGCGACCGCGACCTCGCCCAGGACCCCGACTCCCTCGCGGGCAAGATCCTGCGGATCACGACCGACGGCGACCCGGCGCCCGGCAACCCCGACCCCGACTCCCCCGTCTGGTCCCTGGGTCACCGCAACGTTCAGGGGCTGGCGTTCGACGACGAGGGCAGGCTGTGGGCCTCGGAGTTCGGTGAGTCGACGTACGACGAGATCAACCTGATCGAGCCCGGCGCCAACTACGGCTGGCCCCTCGTGGAGGGGCCCGGGGGCGGGGACGACTTCGTGGACCCGCTGGTCGTCTGGCCCACGTCGGCGGCGTCCCCCTCGGGGATGGCGTACGCCGACGGGTACCTGTGGGTCGGCGCGCTCCGCGGTGAGCGCCTGTGGCGGGTGCCGGTGCGCGGGGACCGGCTCGGCGAGCCGGCCGGGTTCCTCGAGGGCGACCACGGACGGCTCCGGACGGTCGTCGCGACCCCCGACGGCGACCTGTGGGTGACCACCTCCAACCGCGACGGCCGCGGCACCCCCAGCGACGAGGACGACCGGATCCTGCGGGTCACGCCGTCCGCGTGACCACCGAGCGCCGCGAGGCCCGCCGCAGCGTGGTGAGGATCGCCGGGCCGAGCACGACCAGGGCCACCGACGTGGTGATGGCCCGCCCGGTGTCCCAGCTCCCCGTCGAGGTCAGCAGGGTGTAGATCGCGAAGCGGTGCAGGTTCTCCACCAGCGGGGCGCCGGCGACGTACGAGAGCGACCCCTCGTGGCCGGGCACCGCGATGCCGAGGGTGAAGGGCCAGCTCGAGAGGTTCATCAGGATCCCGAAGGCGTACGACGCGACGATGCCGTAGGCGACCAGCACGGCGATCTCGGCGCGACCCGTGAACCGCCGCGGCAGCAGGCCGGCGCCCATCCCGATCCACGCCGACAGGAGCATCTGGAACGGCAGCCACGGGCCCACGCCCGCGGTCATCAGGGCGCTGGCGAACAGCGACGTGCAGCCGAGCACGAAGCCGAACCCGGGCCCGAAGACCCGCCCGCCCAGGATCAGCAGGAAGAAGACCAGCTCGATCCCTGCGGTGCCGGCCCCGAGCCCCCGCAGCACCGCGTTGACCGCGCTCAGGACGCCCAGGATCGCCAGCACCCGCGCGTCCATGCCGCCCTCGCCGAACTCGGCCAGCACGATCACGATGACCAGGGGCAGCAGGAGCAGGAAGAAGAACGGCGGGTCCACCCGTGCCCCCGCGGGCACGCGCAGCAGCAGGGGCCAGCAGAGCATCACGAGGCCGGCCGCCGACGCGGCCGTCAGCACCATCGCCGACCGGGCCCGGATGGGGACGGCCACCGGTCGACGGGATGCGTCGATGCTCACCGCTGTCCCTCCAGCGCCGCCACGACCTCGTCGACGCGCAGCCACGGAGCGCCCAGGATCTTGGTGACCTGCGGGGCGTACGACGGCGACGCGGCCACGACCTGCCGGGTCCGGCCCGCGGACACGACCTCCCCCTCGGCGAGGACGACGACGTCGTCGGCGACCGAGGCGACGAACTCGACGTCGTGGGTCGCGATCAGCACGGCGTGGTCGTCGTCGGCCAGGTCACGCACGATCGCCGCGAGCTGGCGCTTGGCGGCGTAGTCCAGACCCCGCGTCGGCTCGTCGAGGAGCAGCACCCGGGGGCTGGTGGAGAGGACGATGGCCAGCACCAGGGCCAGCCGCTGCCCCTCGGAGAGGTCACGGGGGTGGTGCCCGGCGTCGATGCCCGGCGCGAGCCGGTCGAGGAGGGCCCGGCAGGTGCCGGGTCCACCACCGCTGGCGCGGTCCGCCGCCGCGCACTCCTCGGCGACCGTCTCGAGGTAGAGCAGGTCGGCGGCGGTCTGCGGCACGAGCCCGACATGCGTACGCCGCCGGTCGGCGGGCAGCCGGGCGGGATCGGCGCCGGCCACCGCGACCGAGCCGGAGCGGCGCTCGTGGGCCCCCTGCAGGGTCCAGATCAGCGTCGACTTGCCCGACCCGTTGCGTCCCATGAGGGCCGTGACGTGCCCGGCCCGGAGCTCGAGGTCGACGTCGCGCACGGCCACCTGCGCCCCGTGGGTGACGGTCAGCCCCTGGGCGTCGAGCAGGATCTCCCCGCCGGTCGCCGGCACCGCCTGCGGGGTCGGCAGCTCGCGCAGCAGCCGGGCGTGGCGCCGGGCCTCACGGACGCTGAGCGGCAGCGGGGACCAGCCCGCGACCCGGCCCAGCTCGACGATGGGCGGCACGACCGGGGAGGTGGCCAGGACCGTGGCCGGCTCGTCGACGAGCAGGCCACCGTCGCCGGTGAGCAGCACGATCCGGTCGGCGAACGGCACGACCCGCTCGAGCCGGTGCTCGGCGAGGAGCACCG
>NZ_JBFUMD010000141.1:0-7921 GCF_054049555.1 Nocardioides sp. P5_C9_2 | reverse complement strand
CACCTGGTCCACGACGGGCGGCACGCCCTGGTCGTGGACCCCCCGCGGGACGTACACCCGCTCGAGCTCGCCGCCGAGGAGGCCGGCGTCCGCATCGTCGCCGTGGCCGACACCCACGTGCACAACGACTACGTCTCGGGCGCGCCGGGCCTGGCGCGGCGACACGGCGCGGAGTACTGGCTGTCGGCCGACGAGCGCGTGCACGTGGACCGCACCGGGGTGCGCGGCGGCGACATCCTCGGGGTGGGCGACCTGGTCGTCCAGGTGCTGTCGACCCCGGGCCACACCCTGCACCACCAGTCCTTCCTGGTGACCGACCCCGAGTCGGGGGCCCGCACCGTCTTCTCCGGCGGCAGCCTGCTGCACGGCACGGTGGGCCGCACGGACCTCGTCGACCCGCTGTTGAGCCGGATGATGGGCCGCGCCCAGTGGGAGAGCGCCCGCCAGCTCGGCGCCCTCGACGACGTCGTGGGCCTGCACCCGACCCACGGCTTCGGCAGCCTCTGCGCGGCGGCCACCCCGACCGACGGCGTGCACGGGACGATCGGGGACGAGCGCGTCGCCAACCCCGTGCTCCGGACCCCGCGCGACGCGTACGTCGAGACCCTGGTCGCCGGCTTCGGGCCGATCCCGCGCCACTACCGCCACATGGCCGCACTGAACCGGGCCGGCGTGGGCGCCACCTCGGCCCTGCCCCCGATCGAGGTCGACGAGGACGCGGTCCACGAGGCCGTGCAGGGCGGGTCGTGGGTCATCGACCTGCGGCCCCGCCGCGCCTTCGCGCGGGCCCACCTGACCGGGTCGGTCAACATCGAGGACTGCCCGCAGCTCGCGACGTACGCCGGGTGGCTGGTGCCGTGGGGCGCCGACGTCGTGCTGGTCAGCGACTCCCCCGACGACCTCTCCTCCGGCACGCACGACCTGGCCCAGATCGGCGTGCCGGTGCGCGCCACGCACCTGCTCGGTCCGGTGACCCGGTGGACGGACAGCACCGACTATCGCGTCGCCGACTGGGCGGCGTACTCGCGCCTGGTCCGGCAGAGGGAGGCGCAGGGCAGCGTGACCCTCGACGTCCGCCTGGACGCCGAGTACCACGCCTCCCACCTGCCCGACTCGCTGCACATCCCGCTGCACGACCTCGACCGCGCGATCTCCCGCCTGCCGACCGGCCAGGTGTGGGTGCACTGCCGGAGCGGCTTCCGGGCCGCCATCGCCGCCAGCCTGCTCGCCCGTCACGGCCGCGACGTCGTGCTCGTGACCGACGACTGGGCCCAGGTCACCTCGACCGGCCTGCCGACGGTCGCCGGGCTGCCCGCCGCCTGATCGCGGCAGGGGCCGGCGTGCCGCCGGGACGTAGGGTGGACCGGGACGACCCGTCCACCGCCTCCGCCGGAGCGCGGCCACCGGTCGAGAAGGCGGTCGCCATGTCGACGCCCACCCCGTCCCTCCCCGCCCCGCCCCTCCCCACCACGGACGACCGACGGGCCGCAGGACCGGCCACCGCGGTCGGCCCCCTCAGGCTCCGCCTCGTGGCCGACGCCCGGCCCGGGCACCTCGACGGCGGCTGGTGGCCACGCAGCCGCGACCTCGCCACSGAGCTCGTCCTGCTCGCCGAGGACCTGCCGGCCCACCTCGGCCGGCTCAGCCACGTGCAGTGCTCCGCGCCGGACTGGGACGGCGACGTGGACGAGGTCCGGGTGGCCGGCCGGCCGGTCGTGGTCGCCTCCTCGACCCTCGACGACCCCCTCCAGGACGACACCCACCACGTCGAGCTGACGACCGACCTGACCACGCTGCGACTCCTGGTGGTCCCGCCGGGATTCAACGACGCGGACGGCGAGGAGGCGCTCCTCGCCGCGGCGACACCCGGCAACGACCACTCGGCCGGCGACCTGCTCAGGGCCGTCACCGACGAGGCCGATGTCGACCCGCGCGACCACTGGCGACACGACGGCACCGCCGGGTGGGGTGACGACACCCCGACGCCCTCACCACGCCGTGTCGGGTCCCGCTAGCCGGGGCGGAACCCGTCCGAAGGAACCAGGTGCCTGGGACCTCGTACTCATGTGCGGACGCCCCGACGCGACCATGCTGTGGCCATGACCACCTCGACCCCGCAGCGGGAACCCCACGACCACCGTCGCGACGCGACCCCGGTCCAGCTGAGCTGGCTGCACCGCGAGCTCGACGACTGGCAGGCCGCCGGCATCGTGGACGCCGACCAGGTCGCCGCCATCTCCGGTCGCTACCGGACGATCGCCGCGACCCGCCGCTTCTCGCTCGGACGGCTCCTCCTCGCGCTCGGCGCGCTGTTCGTGGGCGTCGGCCTCATCTGGCTGGTCGCGGCCAACCTCGACCAGCTGCCGCCGCTGCTGCGCTTCGTGGTCGTGGCCGCCTTCTGGCTGGCCTTCCTGGTCGGCGGTGAGCTGCTCGCTCCCCGGCTCTCCCCCGGCGTGCTCGGCGCCMTGCGCCTGCTGGCCGCACTCACCTTCGGCGCGACCATCTTCCAGGCCGCCCAGTCGATGCAGGTGCCGGCCTACGAACCGCTGCTGCTCGGGCTCTGGTCCGCCGGCACCCTCCTGCACGCCTACCTGACCCGGGCGGTGACGCCCCTCGTGGTCGGCATCGCCACCGGCCTGGCGTGGTGGATCTGGCAGCCCCTGGCGCACTCGGGGAGCGGGGCCGGCGCGGTGCTCGCCCTGGGGACGGCATCCGTGCTGGCCGTGTCCCTCGCCGTCGTGCACGACCGCGGGTGGCTCCGCTTCGCGGCCGCCTGGCGCACGATCGGCTGCGCCCTGGTCATGGTCACCCTCTTCGCCGCGGCGATCCCCTTCACCACCACCGACGGCTTCGAGTGGAACCTGTGGCTCGTCCTCGAGCTGGCCGCCGCGGGCATGGCGGCCACCGGCGCGCTGGTCGTCGCCCGGGGGAACGCCMGCTGGGAGCCCCTCGGGGCGGTCGGCGTCCTGGTCTTCTCGGGGCTCATGGTGCTGTGGGACACCGGGACCGACACCTCGTCGGTCGGCCCCGAGGACTGGGCCCACGCCGCGGTGGGCGTCGCGGCGTACGTCGTGGTCGCCGTCGGGCTCGCCGTCCTCGGCACCCTGCGCGACCGCCCCGTGCTGACCGTGATCGCGATGATCGCGCTGGTCGTCTTCACGACCTTCCAGAGCTTCGCGGTCTTCGCCGCGATCATCCAGGGCGCGTGGCTCTTCGTCGTCCTCGGCCTGGTGTTCCTGGGGACCGGGTTCCTCTTCGACCGCGCCCGCCGCGGGATCTCCGCCAACCTCGAAGGAGCGTGAGTCATGAACCGCGTGCTCACCGTCGCCGTCGTCGTCGCCGCCCAGGCCGYCCTGGTCGCGGTCGCCGTCGCCCCGCAGATCTCGGCCCGCACCACCGGCGTGACGCACACGTTCCGCGTCGAGCCCGTCGACCCCATCGATCCCTTCCGCGGGGCCTACGTCACCCTCGGCTACCCCGACCTGCGCCCCGAGACGGACGACAGGGAGAGCGGCACCGTCTACATCACGCTCACCGAGGAGGACGGCCACAGCGTCGCCCGGGACCACCTGCGGGAACGGCCGGACTCCGGCACCTACCTGACCTGCGACGACTCCGGCTGGGAGGTCCGCTGCGGCATCGAGAGCTGGTTCCTCCCCCAGGACGAGGCGGCCGAGATGCAGCGGGTTCTCGGCGACGGCGCCGTCGCCGAGGTGAGGATCGACTCCCGCGGCCACGCCGCGCTCATCGACGTCCGCGCCGAGTGACTCACCGGGCCGAGAACCGGATCCGGTAGGTCACCTCGTCGTCCACGGCACCGGCGATGCTGTCGACCGCGATCTCCCGCGGGAGGCCCTGCCTCGTCCAGGTCACCTCGACCGAGTCGGCGTCGGCATGGGCCCGGTGCAGCAGCCGGAAGAGCCGGTCCGCCCCGTAGCCCTTGACCCGGCGGACCTGCGGCTCGTCCTCGATCGTCGTGACGAGCTGGGTGTCGTCGGCGTGCACCTCGGTCCGCAGCGCCGGCCGGGGGGCACAGAAGCAGGAGATGCTCACCCGGGTCGCGTACTCCTCGATGCCGCGCGACTGCCACCGCTCCCACGCCCGCACGAGCTGGACGTCGTCGCCGGTGCGCGGGACGAACGGCTTCACCGGGATCGGCACCGGCTCGGCGTCCGGGGCCGCACGGGCCGACGCGGGGGTCAGGGTCAGGGCGGTGGCCAGCAGCACGGCGGCGGCACCGCCCGTGGTCAGGCCTCGGGTCGTGATGTCCATGGTGCTCCGACGTGCGCCACCCGGGGGCCGGTTCCGCACGGTCCGCGCTCCGATCGGGTCAGCCCCCCGCCACCGCCGGGATGACCGAGACCTGGGTGCCGTCCGGCGTCGCGGTGTCGAGGTTGTCGAGGAAGCGGACGTCGTCGTTGCCGACGTAGACATTGACGAACCGGCGCAGGGCGCCCGCCTCGTCCAGGATGCGCCCCTTGATGCCGGCGTAGCGGGCGTCGAGGTCGTCGAGCACCTCGGCCAGGGTCGCCCCGGAGGCACTCACCTCGGACTCGCCGCTCGTGTAGGTGCGCAGGATGGTGGGGATGCGGACGGAAACGCTCACGGGTGGAATCTCCTCGCGGGGGTGGGTCAGACGATGCCGGCGGCCGTGAAGGCACCGTACGACGGGTCGATGGTGGCGCGGGGACCCACGTGGTCGGCGACCGCGTCGAGGGTCTTGAGGCCCATGCCGGTGTTGATGACGACGGTCTCCAGGCTCGGGTCGAGCTGGCCGCTCTCGACCAGCTTCTTGAGCACGCCGACCGTGGTGCCGCCGGCGGTCTCGGTGAAGATCCCCTCGGTGCGGGCCAGGAGCAGGATCCCCTCGCGCACCTCGTCGTCGGTGATGTCCTCCACGGCGCCACCGGTCGCGCGGCAGATGTCCAGGACGTAGATGCCGTCGGCGGGGTTGCCGATCGCGAGGCTCTTCGCGATCGTGTCGGGCTTGACCGGGCGGATCGCGTCCACCCCCGCCTTGTAGGCCACCGAGACCGGCGAGCAGCCGGTGGCCTGGGCGCCGTACACCTTGTAGGGCCGGTCCTCGACGAGGCCGAGGGTGATGAGCTCCTGGAAGGCCTTGTGCACCTTGGTGAGCTGGGAGCCGGAGGCGACCGGGATCACGATCTGGTCGGGCAGGCGCCAGCCGAGCTGCTCGGCGATCTCGTAGCCGAGCGTCTTGGAGCCCTCGGCGTAGAAGGGGCGCACGTTGACGTTGACGAACGCCCAGCCCTCCTCCTCGCCGGCGATCTCCGAGGCCAGCTTGTTGACGTCGTCGTAGTTGCCGTTCACCGCCACGAGGTTGTCGGTGTAGACGGCCGAGTTGACCTGCTTGGGCTTCTCGAGGTTGCTCGGGATGAAGACGACCGTCTTGATCCCCGCGCGCGCACCGGCGGCGGCGACGGCGTTGGCCAGGTTGCCGGTCGAGGGGCAGGCGAAGACCTTGGCGTCGAGCTCGATGGCCGCGCTCAGGGCGCAGGCGACGACGCGGTCCTTGAAGGAGTTGGTCGGGTTGGTCGAGTCGTCCTTCACCCACAGGTTGTCGATCCCGAGCTCGCGACCGAGGTTGTGGGCCTTGAGCAGCCGGGTGAAGCCGGGCTCGGTGTTCTTGCTCTGCTCGATGTCGTCCGGGACCGGGAGCAGGGCCTTGTAGCGCCAGATGTTGCGCGGACCCGCGGCGATCTCCTCGCGGGTGACCGCCGGGAAGTCGTAGGCGACCTCGAGCGGGCCGAAGCACTCCGGACAGGCGTAGAACGGGCCGAGGTCGACCTCGTGACCGCACTCGCGACAGGCCAGGACCCGGGCGTTGCCGAAGGCCCTCTCGCGCAGCGTGTGGCCGGTGGTGGTGGCGGTGTTCTCCGCGACAGCAGTCATGACGTCCTCCTTCTCATCGACCCCGGGCGGCTTTCGCACCGGGACGGAATTGGCACCGTTTCCGCGACTGCCGCAGTGGCAGGAGGTTCGCGGCGGTTGCCGGGACGTCGTAGGGCCGTTCCCTCAGTCCCTCGTGATGAGGTCTCTAGGTTAGGCATGGCGTCTCAGCATGTGCACMTCGAGTCCACATGCTGGAGCGTGCCCGGCGTCGCCCCAGGAAGCGAGGGCGTCGTCTCAGACGGCGAGGGCGGAGGCGTCCGCGGTCAGCTGGCGCAGCAGGCCGAGCACCCCGTCGGGACCTGGTACGACGACGTCCGCCAGCGGCACCAGGGCGGACTGCTCGTCGGACGCCGCGGCCACCAGCAGCGTCGGCAATCCCCGCTCACGCAGGGCGGTGACGGCCTCGAAGGCCTCGACGTCGCCCAGGTCGTCGCCGGCGAAGAGGAACCCGCCGGCCGACTGCTCGGCCACCAGCGTCTCCACCGCGTTCCCCTTGTGCATGCCGTCGGAGCGCACCTCGATGACGTTGCGGCCGGGCTCCACGATGAGACCGTGCCGCTCCGCGAGCTCGCGCATCGCGGGCAGGAGGCGCTCGAAAGCCTCGGCGGCGTCGTCGAGGCGGCGGGTGTGCACCGCGACGGCCAGGCCCTTCTCCTCGACGTGGGCGCCGCCGGCGCCCGCTCGACGCAGCAGGCCGGGCAGCTCGCGCTCGAAGGTGGAGAGCCCGTGCGGGGGCCGGGGCGAGATCACCCGACGGCTGGTCGAGGACCAGCGCTCGTTGCCGTACTGGCCGAAGAGGAAGAGCTGCTTGCCGTGGTTGGCGATCGCGTCACCCACCTCGTCGAGACCGCCGAGGGCCAGTGCCTGGCGCGCCGGGCGGCCGGTGACCACCGCGATGGCGCGGACGACGTCACTCAGCGCGACGAGGACCTCGGGCGCCTCGGGGTGGATGTGGGCCTCGCTCGGCTCGTCCACGATCGGCGACAGCACGCCGTCGAAGTCGAGGCCGACCACGACCTGGTCGGCGGCGGCCACCAGGGCGTCGTACCGGTCACGCGCAGCGGCGGAGGTGAACTCCATGATCCTCAGCCAACCACGACTCGTGCAGGCGGGGACACCCAGCCGGTCCCTCGGGGTGGGCGTCAGGCCGCGTCGGCGGTCAGGATGATGGTGAGGCGGTCCATCCGCATCGGCTCGACCGCGGGCGCGGTCCGCTGGATGCCGAGGTCGAGTGCGAACAGCTTGGCCGCCGCCTTGAGACGCTCCGGGTAGTAGACCGTGGAGGCCGGGATGATGCCCTGCCAGTTGTCCTCGCCGACGACCTGCCAGCCGACCTGGGTGGCCTTGGCGGCGGTGCCGGCCGCGAGGCCCTTGATGCCGGAGTTGTTGTAGACCTCGACGTAGACCTCGCCGCGCTTGACCTGCGGCTTGGGCTTCTTGGTCGGCGTCGCCGCCGGCGCCGGCGGGACCACCTCGGGGGCGGGCGTCTCCGTGACGGGGGCCGAGGCGGTGGTGATGCGCTTCTCCGTCGGCTCCTGGTCGGAGGTGGCGACGAAGGCGAATCCGGCCATCGCCACCGCGATGATGCTGAGCATCACCAGGGGCGAGGGGAACGCGACGCCGCGCTCGTCGCGGCGGGTCGGGGAGGAGGCGGTCATGGCTGGCTCAGAGCTCGAAACCGAGGCGACGGGCCGAGCGCTGACGCTGCCGCGAGGCGCGGAGGCGACGCAGCCGGCGCACCAGGAGGGGGTCGGCCTCGAGGGCCTCGGGCCGGTCGATCAGGGCGTTGAGCACCTGGTAGTAGCGCGTCGAGGACATGTCGAACTTCTCCCGGACGGCCTGCTCCTTGGCGCCCGCGTACTTCCACCAGTGCCGCTCGAACTCGAGGATGTCGCTGTCGCGCTGGGTCAGGCCCGGGGCGATCTGCTCGTGACCCGGCTCGTGCGCGCCGGACTGCTGGACGGCGTCGGCCATGTCGGTCTCCTTCGAAGGACTGCTGTGGCACCAC
>NZ_JBFUMD010000140.1:0-7936 GCF_054049555.1 Nocardioides sp. P5_C9_2 | reverse complement strand
GCCGTGGAGATGTCACCCCCGGCCACCGGTGCCGTGGCCGCCACGGCAGCGCCGAGGAGCTCCTCGGCGCGGCGGGCGACCAGTGGCTGGCGGGTCATCGGGCGGGGACGTCCGTCCGGTCCCGGCGCTGCAGCGCGGCGACGATCGCGGCACTCGTGCGTTCCACCATCGCCAGCACCTCCCCGAATCCGTCGTCACCACCGTAGTACGGGTCCGGTACCTCCCCGCCCCGGTCGACGGGGTCGAAGTCGCGGAACAGGCCGACCCGCTCGTGCCGGCCGACGTCGGCCAGGTTGGCCCGGTCCATCACCAGGACGACGTCGTGGGTGGCCAGCCAGCCGTCGTCGTACTGCCGGGCGCGGTGGGCCGACGGGTCGTAGCCCTCGCCCACCAGCGCGGTCGCGGCACGCGGGTCCATCGGACGGCCCACGTGCCAGCCGCCGGTGCCGGCGCTGCTGACCTCGACCTCGCCGGCCAGGCCGGCCCGGTCGAGGTGGTCGTCCAGCACGACGTGGGCCATCGGGGAGCGGCAGATGTTGCCGAGGCACACGAGGGCGATCCGGTACGGCCCGTCGGTGTGCTGGGCGGGCAGGCGGTCCATCACTCGTCGCTCACCACCGCGTCGATCGCCCACGTCGAGAGGGTGATGACCACCGAGCCCAGCATCGCCGTCCAGAAGCCGTCGACGGTGAAGCCGAGGTCGAAGGCGTCGGCGAGGCGGGCGGTGAGCAGCAGCATCAGGGCGTTGATGACCAGGAGCAGCAGGCCCAGGGTCAGCAGGATGAAGGGGAGGGAGAGCAGGGTGATCACGGGCTTGACGAAGGTGGTCACCAGGCCGAGGATCAGCGCGACGCCCAGCAGCGGGACGACCTTGTCCTGCCAGTCGGCGCCGTCGAAGGAGATGCCGTCGAGGAGCCACGCCGCGACGGCGACGGCCCCTGCGGTGGTCAGCAGCCAGATCACGAACCTCATGACCGCCAGCGTAGGGGCCGGGGTGGAGCCCGGCCCCTACCGCTCAGGCGGGCGTGGGTGYCCAGTTGCCGTGGAACCCTGCAGGCACCCGCCCGGGGAGGTGCACGGCCGCGACGTCCTCGAGCGACGCCGCGTCGAGGACCCGGAGGTGGGACCGGCCCGCGGCCGCGTCGAAGACGTAGCCCAGGAGCACCCCGTCGCCCTCCGCCGAGCTCCCCGGGGTCGGGACGAAGCAGAACTCGCTGGCCTCGAGGCCGGCGCCCAGCCGGCGTGCGTCGGTGCGCCCCGCCTCCAGGTCGTGGCGCAGCACGGTGTCGCCGGTGAGCCCCTTGTCGAACCCGATCGCCCAGCCGTAGCGGTGCCGTCGCCCGGTCAGCCGCTCGTCGTGGCGCGGGAACTCCTGCCACCGCTGGTCGAAGCCCTCCTCGCGGGCCCGTCCGGTGGCCAGGTCGAGGGTGAGGCGCGTCAGCACGGCCGGACCCTCGTCCGGGCCGTCGAGGACGGTGGCGAACATCCGCGGGTGCTTCACCACGTCGACGACGACGGTGTCCCCCTCGTCGTACGCGTTGAGGGTGTGGAAGACGTAGCAGGGGTCGATGTCGAACCAGCGGATCGCGTCGCCGTCGGCGTCGCGGGGCAGGACGCCGACGCGGGCGGGGTAGTCGGGGTTCCAGCGGTAGGGCAGCGACGGCGAGCCGTCGGAGCCCCCCGCGCCCCGCGCGACCCGGGCGATCATCGGCTCGGGCACCGGGTTGCGGCCGATGACCCGGCCGAGCACGCCGCGCACGAACGGGCGCAGCACGCGCGGCACGTCCGAGGTGGCGGCCGCGAGGTCGAAGGTCACCGGGAGGTCGAGGACCACGACGTGATGCTCGGTGAGGGCGAAGTCGTGCATCATCGGGCTGCCGTGGACGGTGATGTCGACGCTGCGCCGGATCCGCCCCGACGTGTCGAGCACGGAGTAGTCGACGCGGTTGCCCCGCATCCAGCTGTAGGAGAGAGCATGCAGCTCGCCGGTGTCGGGATCCCCGTGCGGGTGGGCGGTGTAGCCCGGCAGGCCCGGGCCGCTGGGCAGGGTCCCCCCGAAGTCGCAGGGGCCCACGGTGTCGAGCTCGTGGGTCAGCTCGTACGGCGGGGACCCGCCCTCGACGAGGGCGAGCGTGCGCCCGGCGTGCTCGAGGACGTTGGTGTTGGCCGCGAAGTCCGGTCCGCCGGGCGTGCCCCTGACCGGCTCGCCCAGCGTGGTGGCGACGTCGGCGGAGCGCACCCAGCGGTTGCGGTACCACTGCGCCCGGCCGTCGCGCAGGTGCACGCCGTGCACCATCCCCTCGCCGAGGAACCAGTGGAAGTGAGGGCCCTGCTCGTGGATCGGGTTGGGCCCGATGCGGAGGTAGCGTCCGTCGAGGTGGGCGGGCAGCGTCCCTGAGACGTCCAGGTCGACGGCGGTGAGCTCCTCGGTGACGGGGGCGAAGTTGTCCTGGAGGTAGCGGCTGGTTGTCGGTGTGGTGTGGGTGAGGGTCATGACGGTCTCGGCTCGGGAGAGGTGGTCGGATAACACTGTTATCGATCGACCATAACGCCGTTATGGCAGGATGTCGAGAGTGAGCAGCGAGCCCTCCCCGACCTCGGCGGAGCCCCAACGCCGGCTCCTCGAGGAGGCCGCCCGGATCCTGGACGAGGAGGGTCCCTCCTCGTTGTCGGCGCGGCGGCTCGCGAGCGGCGCGGGGACCTCGACCATGGCGGTGTACACCCACTACGGCTCGATGGCAGGCGTGGTGGACGCGGTGGCCACGGAGGGCTTCCGGCGGCTCATCGAGCACGTCGACGCGGTGGGCCGCTCGGACGACACCCTCGACGACCTGAGGCGGATGGCGGGCGCCTACCGCGACAACGCCCTGGAGAACAGGCACCTCTTCGGTGTCATGTTCGGCGCGGTCAGCGTCGGCGGCTTCCACGGCCGCGGGGCCGACCCCGAGGTGTCGTCGGCGGCCTTCGACCAGATCGTCTCCGGCATCGCGCGCGCCATGGACGCCGGTGCGCTGCTCGCGGGCGACCCGCGCGTGGTGGCCGCCCAGTTCTGGAGCGCCCTGCACGGCTACGTGATGCTCGAGCTCGCGGGCATGGACCGGGTCGTCGACGACTCCGAGCGCACCGTGCTGTGGCCGATGCTGGCCCACCTGCTGGCCGCCCTCTCGCCCCCGCCTCGCTAGCCTCCTCGCGTGACGATCGGCGGGACGGGCGTGATGCTCCTGGGCTGCCTCGTCGCGCTGGCGGTCTTCGTCGGCCTCGCGCGGGTCCTGCGCGGGCGGCTCGGCCCGGTGACGGCCGTGGCGATCGCCGGCTTCTGCTGGACGGTGGTCTGCATCGGCATCCTCACCCTGATCCCCGCGGAGTGGGGGATCGGCGTGGTGCCGGTCGAGGAGGCCCAGACCACCTGCTCCCTCGACTACGGGGGCCCGGCCCCCGACGGCTTCTGGATCCTTCCCGGCAGCCAGCGGCTGCTCAACATCGCCGTCTTCGTGCCGGCGGGGGCGCTGTGGGTGCTCGCGGTCGCGCGCTGGCGCACCCGGTGGGTGCTGGCGCCGCTGGGGATCGCCGCGCTGGGGCTCTACTCGCTGTTCATCGAGACGGTGCAGCTCGCCGCGGCCCGCATCGGTCGCGCCTGCGACGTGACCGACATGGTCGACAACGTCGCGGGGGCCGTCCTGGGGGGACTCCTCGGCGTCCTGCTCGCGCTGCTGCTGCAGCCGTGGCGGCACCGTCGCCCGGCGGTCGTCGGCCGGCGCTAACCTGCTCGCCATGTCCACCGCGCCGTCCAGCCCCACGCCCCCCTCGGCCCGCCGCAACGTCGCGGAGATCCCGACGTACGTGCCCGGCAAGCCGCCCACGCCCCGCGAGGGCCTCACGACGTACAAGCTGTCGTCGAACGAGAACCCCTACCCGCCGCTGCCCGGCGTCGTGGAGGCCGCGACCCGCGCCGCGGAGGCGATGAACCGCTACCCCGACATGGGCAGCAGTGCGCTGTACGACGCCCTGTCGGCCCGGCTGGGCGTCCCGACCTCCGACCTCGCCGCGGCCACCGGGAGCGTGGCGCTGATCTACCAGCTCCTCAACGCCTTCTGCGACCCCGGCGACGAGGTCGTCTACGCGTGGCGCTCCTTCGAGGCCTACCCGATCGCGGCGACCGTCGCCGACGCCACCAGCGTCCGGGTGCCGGTGCTGGCCGGCGGTCGTCACGACCTCGACGCGATGGCGGCGGCGATCACCGAGCGGACCAAGGTCGTCATCGTCTGCACGCCCAACAACCCCACGGGCCCGGCGGTGTCGCAGTCCGACCTGGACGCCTTCCTGGCCCGGGTGCCGTCGCACGTGGTCGTGGTGGTCGACGAGGCCTACCTCGAGTTCGTGCGGATGGACGACGCGGTCGACGGGGTCGCGACGTACCGCGCCCACGCCAACGTGATCGTGACCCGCACGTTCTCCAAGGCCTACGGGCTGGCCGGGTTCCGGGTGGGCTACGCGATCGCCCAGGCCCCGCTCGCGGGGGCGTTGCGGGCGGTGTCGCTGCCGTTCGGCGTCTCCTCGGTGGCGCAGGCGGCGGCGATCGCGTCGTTGGAGGCCGAGCCCGAGCTGCTGGAGCGGGTCGACGCGCTCGTCGCCGAGCGTGCCCGGGTGGTGGCCGGGATCCGGGACGCCGGCTGGGAGATCCCCGACGCCCAGGGCAACTTCGTGTGGTTCGGCCTCGGCGAGCGGACGGGCGACTTCGCGGCCGCGGCGGACGAGGTCGGGATCGTGGTGCGTCCCTTCGCCGGAGAGGGTGCGCGGGTGACGATCGGGGAGACCGAGGCCAACGACCGGCTGCTCGAGCTGGCGCGGACCTTCCCGCGCTGAGGTTGTCGGGGTCCCCGCTCAGGCGGGGACCCCGACAGGGGGGTTCCGCGGCGCCCGGTCCATCGCCCGGAACGACGGCACCCGCGTCGGCGCCATGGTGGTGACGAAGTACGCCGCCCCCGCGAGCAGCAGTGCCGGTGAGAGCCCGAGCGCGGTGACGGCCACCCCGCCCAGCAGGCCGCCGAGCGGCATCAGCGACCAGCAGATCGCGGTGTTGAGCGACGAGACCCGGCCCATCAGCGGGGCCGGGATCCGCTCCAGGATGACCGCACCCAGGATCGGGTTGAGGAAGCCCGCCGCCGCGCCCGCCACGATCGTCACCGCGAAGACCGCCCACACCGGCGACTCGACGGCCATCACCACGAAGCGCGGGGCGCCCGCGACCAGGAACGCCACCACGTAGGTCCGGTAGCGCGGCAGCCGGTCGCCCCACCGGGCCGCGGCCAGTGCGCCCAGCACCGAGACGCCGCTGAAGGACGCGAACAGCGCCCCCAGCACCTCGACGCCGGCGCCGGACTCCTTCGCCCACACCGGGGCGAGCACCGTGACGTACGCCTGGTCGACCAGGTTGGTCACCGCGACCATCGCGCACACCGCGACCAGCACCGGCTCCGTCCGCAGGAAGTCCCAGCCCTGCCGCAGCTCGGTGAGGTACGACGTCGCGCCCCCGTCGTCCGTGCCGCTCCCGGTCCCGCGCTGGGCGGGCTGCGCGGGCTGCTCGGTCCGGGGCGCCGGACGTCCCATGCCGGTGGTCGACAGCGCGAAGACGGCGAACGAGACCAGGAAGGACGCGGCGTCGACGTACAGCGCGTTCGCGGCTCCCGTCGCGGCCACCAGGAGGCCGGCCAGGGCGGCGCCGACCATCGACGAGGTGCGCTCGACGGCGCCAGCCAGACCGGTCACGCGCTCGAGCGGCACGCCGGCGACGCGCGCGATCTCGGGCGTCATCGCTCCCTTGCCGGCGTCGCCCGGCCCGCGCAGGGCGCCCGCCAGGGCGACGAGCACCAGGAGCCCCGGGAAGGACAGCATCCCGAGGTGGTGCAGCAGCGGGATCGTGCCCACCACCAGCGCCGACCCGAGGTCGCAGGCCAGCGTCACCCGGCGCGGCCCGACCCGGTCCAGCAGGGGGCCGCCGAGCGCCTTGAAGATCACGAGGGGGGTGATCTCGGCCGCCGCGACGAGGCCGGTCTGGGTGGCCGACCCGGTGGTGGACAGGACGAACCACGGGATGGCGATCATCGAGACCCGGGTCCCGACCAGGGAGATGCCCTCCGCGGTGAGGCCGCCGACCAGGGGTGCGCGACGGTGCGCGACGGTCCCGGAGGTGCTCATGACTCCCCGCCGAGGGCGCCGGGGCGCGGGAAGGCGTTGAGGTTGACGGCGAACGGGGCGGCGCCGGGCTCGGCGGAGTCCCGGGCGTCCTCGATGACCCGGGTGAGGGCCTGGACCAGGGCGTCCGCATCGGCGGGCGTCAGGCGGATCTCCCAGTCGCTGAGGGTGCCGACCTGGCGCCACTCCTCGGGCAGGAACGCGCGCTCGGCGACCGCGGCGCGCAACCGGTCGCCGTACAGGAGGGCGACGGTGGCCAGGTAGGCCTCGACGTCCTCGTCGCTGGCCCCCTCCCGGTCGAAGTCGGTGCGGGTGGCGTCGTGCGCGGCCCGCCACCACCGGTCACGACCGGAGCCCCGGTCGGGGTCGTCCTCGATGAAGCCGTGCTGGGCGAGCTGGCGCAGGTGGTACGACGTGGCGCCGGTGTTGAGGCCCAGGCGCTGGGCCAGCGAGGTGGCGGTGGCCGGACCCTCGGTGCGGAGCAGGCCCAGCATCCGGAGCCGGACGGGGTGGCTCAGTGCGCGGAGACCCGCGATGTCGGGGGAGACGGAGGAGGCCATGGCACCACCCTAGAACTGCAAACAGTTCTATGCAAAGAGTTCGTTGCAAATACTTCTTTGCAATCTCGCTTCCCGCTGCATGACAGGATGGTTGAGACAGCAACGATCGGGGAGATGTGGCATGAGCGAGGCGACGTACACCTCGAAGGGCGAGCCCTTCGAGCGGGACATGGACTACATCAGCGACCGCATCCTCGCCGGGGACCGCTCGGCCGACCCCGAGGACCGTGGCCCGCAGGACGTCCCGGTCTGGCCGGTGGAGCCGGGTCGCTACCGCCTCGTCGCCGCCAAGGCGTGCCCCTGGGCCAACCGCACCATCATCGTCCGCAACCTGCTCGGGCTCGAGGACGTGATCTCGTGGGGTGCTCCCGGGCCGACCCACGACCAGCGCAGCTGGACCTTCGACCTCGACCCGGGCGGCCGGGACCCGGTGCTCGACATGACGCACCTGCAGGAGGCGTTCTTCAACCGGGTCCCCGACTACCCGAAGGGCATCACCGTCCCGGCGGTGGTCGACATCGAGACGCGGGCCGTGGTCTCCAACGACTTCCCGCAGATCACCCACGACCTGTTCTTCGAGTGGCGCGAGCACCACCGCCCCGACGCTCCCGACCTGTGGCCGGCCGCGGTCCGCGACGAGATGGAGACCGTGATGAAGCGGGTCTTCACCGAGGTCAACAACGGCGTCTACCGCTGCGGCTTCGCCGGCTCGCAGGAGGCGTACGACGACGCCTACGACCGTCTCTGGGTCGCGATGGACTGGCTCGAGGAACGGCTCGGTGACCGCCGCTACCTGATGGGTGAGCAGATCACCGAGGCCGACGTGCGGCTGTTCACCACGCTCGCCCGGTTCGACTCGGTCTACCACGGCCACTTCAAGTGCAACCGGGTCAAGCTGACCGAGATGCCGGCGCTGTGGGGCTACGCGCGCGACCTCTTCCAGACCCCGGGCTTCGGCGAGACGATCGACTTCGACCAGATCAAGCAGCACTACTACGTCGTGCACACCGACGTGAACCCCACCGGCATCGTGCCGCAGGGCCCCGACCCGGACGTCTGGCTGGAGCCGCACGGCCGCTGACCGGCCGCTGGAACGTGCCGTTCTCGGGGTAGTCCGTGACGGCTGGAGCCGCACGGCCGCTGACCGGCCGCTGGAACGTGCCGTTCTCGGGGTAGTCCGTGAC